>NZ_JACCQC010000129.1:0-266 GCF_015712225.1 Burkholderia sp. 9775_39
AGAGCACCTGCTTTGCAAGCAGGGGGTCGTCGGTTCGATCCCGTCTGCCTCCACCAATCACCAACGCTAAGGGCTTGGTTCAGACACTGAACCGAGAATTTTGCATTGGCGATTGAGCCAGTCAGAGGATATCAACAGATATCGGCTGTCGTTCTTTAACAATCTGGAAGAAGTAAGTAATTTGGATAGCGGAAGCGTCTCGAGATGGACGTGGAAACTATCCGGGTTGTGATTGTATCGATGTATCTCAAGATGATTCGAACTCT
>NZ_JACCQC010000130.1:0-254 GCF_015712225.1 Burkholderia sp. 9775_39
GCGAGCAAGTTCCATGCGTTCTCTGAGCGCCATCTCTTGCTGCATAAGATCTTGGTAGCTATCCATGATGATGTATGACGTCCTGCATGTGTACGACATGCGGGACGTTGTCGCTAGAAGAAAAAAAGGCGGATTCAACTGGTCGTCGCAACATCTCCAGATTGGAGGTGTTGAATGGGACGACCACTGGGATGGGGCTCGGAACAAACGGGAAGGCCCGTCATGCGATCACCTGGCAGACCGGGTGTCAATCA
>NZ_JACCQC010000131.1:0-254 GCF_015712225.1 Burkholderia sp. 9775_39
CGCGGTCGCGAACACACTGAACTCTCGACCACGTAAAACGCTCGGATGGAAAACGCCAGCGGAAGCATTCCACGAACTGTTATCCGCAACATAACGATGGATGTTGCGACGACTCCTTGAACCTAAGTTGCGACCCGCGGTCGCTATGGTGAATCAGGCCCGCCGGCGGTCGTCGGGTCACGACAGCGCGGAACAGCGCCTGCATGACCAGATTTTTCGTCATCCGCTCGCTCATCGCGTAGCCGACGATTTCG
>NZ_JACCQC010000132.1:0-254 GCF_015712225.1 Burkholderia sp. 9775_39
CGAAATCGTCGGCTACGCGATGAGCGAGCGGATGACGAAAAATCTGGTCATGCAGGCGCTGTTCCGCGCTGTCGTGACCCGACGACCGCCGGCGGGCCTGATTCACCATAGCGACCGCGGGTCGCAAGGCGGATTCAACTGGTCGTCGCAACATCTCCAGATTGGAGGTGTTGAATGGGACGACCACTGGGATGGGGCTCGGAACAAACGGGAAGGCCCGTCATGCGATCACCTGGCAGACCGGGTGTCAATCA
>NZ_JACCQC010000133.1:0-251 GCF_015712225.1 Burkholderia sp. 9775_39
CCGGAGTGGACGAACCTCTGGTGTACCGGTTGTCACGCCAGTGGCATCGCCGGGTAGCTATGTTCGGAAGAGATAACCGCTGAAAGCATCTAAGCGGGAAACTCGCCTTAAGATGAGATATCCCTGGAGGCTAGACCTCCTTGAAGGGTCGTTCGAGACCAGGACGTTGATAGGTCAGGTGTGTAAGCGCAGTAATGCGTTCAGCTAACTGATACTAATTGCCCGTAAGGCTTGATCCTATAACAAGTCTG
>NZ_JACCQC010000134.1:0-246 GCF_015712225.1 Burkholderia sp. 9775_39
CAGACTTGTTATAGGATCAAGCCTTACGGGCAATTAGTATCAGTTAGCTGAACGCATTACTGCGCTTACACACCTGACCTATCAACGTCCTGGTCTCGAACGACCCTTCAAGGGGATCTAGTCCCCAGGGATATCTCATCTTAAGGCGAGTTTCCCGCTTAGATGCTTTCAGCGGTTATCTCTTCCGAACATAGCTACCCGGCGATGCCACTGGCGTGACAACCGGTACACCAGAGGTTCGTCCAC
>NZ_JACCQC010000135.1:0-246 GCF_015712225.1 Burkholderia sp. 9775_39
GTGGACGAACCTCTGGTGTACCGGTTGTCACGCCAGTGGCATCGCCGGGTAGCTATGTTCGGAAGAGATAACCGCTGAAAGCATCTAAGCGGGAAACTCGCCTTAAGATGAGATATCCCTGGGGACTGGATCCCCTTGAAGGGTCGTTCGAGACCAGGACGTTGATAGGTCAGGTGTGTAAGCGCAGTAATGCGTTCAGCTAACTGATACTAATTGCCCGTAAGGCTTGATCCTATAACAAGTCTG
>NZ_JACCQC010000136.1:0-244 GCF_015712225.1 Burkholderia sp. 9775_39
AGCGAAGTCACGTTGCTGTTCGTCGTGCTCAAGCCGCTCGACAGCGAGCCAATGTTGCTGTTGGCCGTGCTCAGGCCGCTCGAAGTCGACGAGGACAGCGATGCCACGTTGCTGTTCGTCGTGCTCAGACCCGACGACAGCGAGCTCACACCCGTCGACAGCGACGCGATATTGCTCGTGTTGGTCGACACCACGCCCGACAGCGAAGTCACGTTGCTGTTCGTCGTGCTCAAGCCGCTCGACA
>NZ_JACCQC010000137.1:0-218 GCF_015712225.1 Burkholderia sp. 9775_39
ACTGTCGGGTACGGCCGAAGCGGGTGCGACGGTCAACATCGACACGAACGGCGACGGCACGCCGGACGCCACCGTGACGGCCGACCCGAGTGGCGCGTGGACGTACACGCCGTCGACCCCGCTGCCGGCTGGTACGGTGATCGGCGTGACTGCTACCGATGCGGCGGGCAATACGGGCCCGTCTGCCTCGGTGACGGTGACGGGCGACACGACGGCGC
>NZ_JACCQC010000138.1:0-214 GCF_015712225.1 Burkholderia sp. 9775_39
ATGACGGCACGACGTTGCTGGGCACGACGACGGCAGATCCGTCCGGAAACTGGACGTTCACGCCGACCACGGGTTTGGGAGAGGGCCCGCACAGCCTGACCGTCACCGCAACGGATACGGCCGGCAATGTGAGTGTTCCGAGTACGGCCTTCAACCTGACGATCGATACGACAGCTCCGTCGATTCCGACAGTGAACGCGACCGACGGTACGTC
>NZ_JACCQC010000013.1:0-207773 GCF_015712225.1 Burkholderia sp. 9775_39
AGGTGTAGAACGGCGCGTTGCGCTCGTCGAGCACCTTCGTGAACGGCTTGTGCCACGTGAGGCCTTCGCGCGCGAGACGCGCCCAGAAGCCTTCGTAATCCTGCTCGGCCTCGGCGACGAGCGCGCGGTAGGCCGGCATGCCGGAAATGGCCGCCGTCTTCTCGAGCGCCGCGGGCGGCGCGAACTGACGGGTTTCGTGAAGAACCGATTCGATCTTGGACAAGCGTGTCTCCATGCATTCATGTGATTCCTGACGGCGCTCGGGAAAACGCAACATGCGTGCCAGTCGCGTGACGGATGGGTGCATGTGGCGCAAGCCGCGACGGTCCGGCGTGTCGCGCCCGCTCCCGGCTAAGCGGCGGCATCGCGGACGGTAGCGCGATGCGGCGCGGCGTTCAGAAATGCAGCAGGTCGTGTTGCAGTCCTGAGCAGTTGAGGCGAGCCGGCAGGTGGTCGTCCGGCACCGCCGCGTCAGGCGAGCAACGAGCGAAGTGCCGGTGCGTGCCTGAATTGCCGGATACGTTCGAGCGCCGATACCTCGAGCTGACGAACGCGTTCGGCCGACAGGTTCAGTTGCCGGCCGATCTCGCGCAGCGAATACTCGTTGTCGACGTCGATGCCGTACCGCAGGCGCAGAATCCACGCTTCGCGTACCGGCAGGCTGTCGATCAGCTCGGCAACCGCCGCGCGCAACTGACCGGCGCTCGCGGCTTCTTCCGGCGTCGGCGCGTCGGCGTCGATCGTGACGTCGCACAACGTGAGGTCGTGATCGGGCGAAACCGGCAGGTCGGCGGAGATCGGCTCGCGCACGATGCTCATCAGCTCGCGCACCTTGTCGACCGGCAGCCGCATCTGCGGGGAGAGCGCTCGTGCGTCGGCGACGTCGCCGGTCCGTTGCCGATGGATGCGCGCGAGCCGTGACAGCTTGTTGAGCGAATCGACCGTATGTGCGGGCACGCGGATCGTGCGCCCCAGATCGGCGAGCGCATGCGTGATCGCCTGCCGGATCCACCACGTCGCATACGTCGAGAATTTGAAGCCGCGCCGGTGATCGTAGCGATCGACGGCCTTCATCAGGCCGATATTGCCTTCCTGAATCAGATCGGCGAACGGCAGGCCGCGGTCGGCATAGCGTTTGGCGACCGAGACGACGAGCCGCAGATTGCTCTGGAACAGCTTCGTTCTCGCGGGCTGCATCGCACGGTCGATCCGCGAGAGCCGCGCGTCGAGCGCGATCGCGATGTCGAGCGGCAACGGAGACTGCGCCGCGAGGCGAGCGAGCGCGCCGCGCGCGTCGATCAGCGCCGGCGCGTGGCGGGCTAGGGTGGCGGCGCAGTCGGGATGCGCGGCGCTGCATGTGTGCAGCCATGCGCGTACGTCGTCGCACGGCGCGAAGAGTTCGTGGCGCGCGGCATCGAGCGGGATGCCCGTGGCGACCAGCGTGTCGACGAGCCGTTTTTCGAGCGTGCGCGCCTGAGTCGCGCGCTCGCCGTTCGCTTGCCTGATACGCTCGATCGCGCGCGAGGTGAAGCGGATGCGGCCGCTCGACGCGGCCGCCTCGCGCAGCAGCGCCCGGTAAGCGGTGGACGCGAAGCCGTCCGCGTGCAATGCGTGCTGCATCGCCGATGCCGGTGCACCGGCGCGTTCGAGTGCTTCGACGACCGTATCGCGCCATGCGGGGCTGTCGAGGGCAAGGCCTGCGTCGTCGTCGGGCGCGGGTGAGGCCATGCGTGGATCGTCGGGTAACGTCGTCGGCGCACTTGCGGCCGATTCGGCATCGCCGGCAAACCCCGTCACGTAAACCGACGCCGCCACCTTGCCGGCGCGGATGTCGTCCGCGATCGCCGCGACGGCGGCGAGTGCCGCCGGATCGCGGCTCAACGCGTCGATGCATGCCGCGCGGCCGCTTTCCAGACGAAGCGCGAGCGCGATCTCTTCGTCGCGTTCGAGCAGCGGCGTCGCGCTCATTTCCCGCAGATAGAGCCGGATCGGGTCGTTGGTCCGGCCCGCGAGCAGATCGTCGGCCGCGAGCGGCGTCGATGCGTCGGCGAGCGGCGACGCGACTTCCGTCACTTGCGCGAAATGACGGTCGAGCGTCCATGCGGTGTGCGCGCCGGCATGCTCGCGTACGTCGATGCCGAGCTCACGCAGCATCGACGCGGCGGCGTCCACATCCGCGCCGTCGGCCGCGTCGTCGGGCAACGCATCGGCGATTTCGCCGTGCGTCACGTAGCCGCGATCGATGCCCAGCGCGATCAGCGCATGCAGATGCGCGGCGCGGTCGGCGTGGGCGCCGCGACACGGCGACGGCGCGCCGTCGCGTTCGCGAGCGGGCCCGGCGTCAAGCGAGCTTGGCATAGACGTTGCACCAGCCTTCCGCGGCAACCGTCTTGCCCGCGAACATCGGGCACGTCCCCGAGGATTCGCCCGCGGCGGCCTTGTAGAAGCGGCAGTTCGCACACGTCTGGCCGGCCTGGTACTTCGGGAACTTGCCGGCGTCGACGGTCGTCGCCTTGGCGCGGTAGCCGAGCGTCTTCGCCGTCGCGTCGTTTTCGTCGACGGACGGAGCGGCGGCGAATGCGCGCGTGCCGGCCGCGAGCGCGGCGCACAGGCCGGCGGCCTGCACGAAGAAGGTTCTGCGATGACGGGAGATCATGATGCGGTCCTGAATGAAATGAACGGAAAAAGCCCGGCCCGCGCGCCGGGCATGTTGCCCGGCGCGGCGGTCGATCGAAACGAAAGCGGGTGGAGCGGTTACTTGCGCGGCCCGGCGATCAGCGGCGCCTTCGACGCGTTGGCGATCTCGGCGGTCAGCTTGCTCTTCGACGCGTCGTAGCCGTTCGAATAAAGCAGGAACGCCATCAGATCCTCGTATTCCTGTGCGGTCATCTTGCCGGGGCGATCGGCCGGCATGTTGCTCGACATGTACAGGAAGATGCCGCCGACCGTGATGTGCGACTTGCCTTCGGGCGCGAACGATTCCCCGCTCAGCGCGGGTGCGGTATTGCCCTCGAGCTGGTCGCCGTGGCATTTCGCGCACGCATCGCCGTAGAGCTTCTTGCCGTGCTGCACCTGAGCCTGGTCGAACGACGGGACGCCGCTGCCTTCGCTCGTCGACACCTTGATGAAGCCGGGCCGCTGCGCGGACGCGATCGCGCCGTCGAGAAACCGGCCGGGCACGCGCGAGGCGGCGGCTTGCGCGATGCCGTCGGGCAGCGTCCAGCCGCGCGTGAGCGACGCGAGGCGGCCGTTGCCGCTCAGTTGCGACAGCGTGGCGTCGATGCGCTTTTGCAGCGCGTCCTTGCCCGGCCCGAACGCGAACGACAGTTGCCAGTCGGAGTACGGCGACGACGTCGCCGCCACCTGGAACCGTTGTTTCGGATGCGCACGCTCGTACGCGACGACGCTCGGATACCAGACGATCGCGCGTTGCGCGCGGCCCGCGGCGAGCGCGCCGATCGTTTTCTCGCTCGTGTTCTCGAGATCGAAGCGGGCATTCGTCTGCTGCGCGGCGATCAGCTGCGACGGGCTGCCGTAGGTGGCCGCGATCGTTTCCTTCGCGCCGGACGGCGCGGGCGCATCGCGCAGCGACACGCTGACGTAGCCGGAGCGCAGATAGCCCTGCGAGAACGTCATCTTCGATCCCGACGCATCGGCGATGGCCGAACGCGGGAAGCCGGCGATCACGTCGCAGTCGCGTTCGAGCGATTTCGTCAGTTCGCTGGCGGAGATGCCGTCGTCGTCGCCGTTGTCGTCGACGCCACGTGTGTTGAAGGTCGCGGCGATGCCCGCGGTGCGGAACACTTCGCGCGCGACGGCGCGATCGAGCGTGGTGGTCGGGCTGCCAGGCAGCGTGCAGATGCGCACGCCGGCCGATGCGGTTGCCGGTGTCAGCGCCACGCCCACGGCGAGCAGACTGGCGACGGCAACGGAAGTGAGACGAGTATTCATGGTCGTGTTTCCGGTTGAAGCGGGTGGGGCGTCGCGCCCGCATCGGGCGCATGCGGGCGCGACTCGGGCGTGGCGCCGGGTCAGTTCAGCGCGAACACGTAGAGCGTGCCGCCGCGCGGAACGTCCTTCGCGATGTCGGCCATCGGGCCGCCCCAGATCGGGTTCGCGCCGCCGTAGCCGGCGAGCACCGCGACATACTCCTTGCCGTCGACCTCGTACACCGACGGCTGCGAAATGATGCCGCTCGCCAGTTGCGGGCTTTCCCACAGCACCTTGCCGGTCGCCGTGTCGAACGCGTACAGGTGGCCGTCGAGCGAGCCGCTGAACGCGAGACCGCTCGCGGTGGTCGCGACGCCGCCGTTCCACGGTTTCTTCGACCAGTGGCTCCACAGCTTCTTGCCGGTGTTCACGTCGATGGCCGTCAGCTCGCCGTAGCCTTCGCTGCCCGGTTCGGGCTTGATCTCGAAGCCTTCGCCGAGGTACGGCAGGCCTTCCATGTAGCTGACCGACTTGCCGGTCAGGCTCATGCACGCATGCAGCGCCGGCACGACCGCGATGTTGCGTTCCTGGTCGTACGAGATCGACCACCAGTTCTTGCCGCCGAGGAAGCTCGGGCACGTCTCGATCGTCGTGCCGGCCTTCGGGAACTTCGACGCGTCCTGGATCGGCTTGCCGTCTTCCGTGTAGCCGGTGACCGACAATGCCTTCACGAACGGCGTCGCGTAGATCAGCTTGCCGGTCGTGCGGTCGATCGCGTGGAAGAAGCCGTTGCGGTCGGCGTGGATGATCGCGTCGTAGTCCTTGCCCTTGTACTTGATGTCCGCGAGGACGGCCGCGTTCACGCCGTCGTAGTCCCACGTGTCGTTGTTCGTGTACTGGTAGTGCCACTTCAGGTTGCCGCTCTTCGCATCGAGCGCGAGCAGCGAGTCGGAATACAGGTTGTCGCCCGGGCGCAGCGCCGCGAGCCACGGGCCGGGGTTGCCGACCCCCCAGTACAGCGTGCGCGACGCGGCGTCGTAGGTGCCGGTGAGCCATGCGGCGCCGCCGCCATGGCTCTGCATGCCGTCGGGCCAGGTTTCCGCGCCCTTTTCGCCGGCGGCGGGGATCGTGTAGCGTTTCCAGACCTGCGAGCCGTCCTCCGGATTCAGCGCGGCGATGTAGCCGCGAATCCCGTATTCGCCGCCGGACGTGCCGACGACGATCGCGCCGTCGATCGCGAGCGGCGCGAGCGAGAACGCGTAGCCGAGGCCCGGCTCGAACATCTGCTTCTTCCACACGAGATTGCCGGTCTGCGCGTCGAGTGCCGCGACTTCGCCGTTCAGCATCGCGATGTAGACGTTCTTGCCGTACAGCGCGACGCCGCGGTTGACGACGTCGCAGCACGCGGTCTTGAACGAGGCCGCGCCGAGCTTCGGCTCGTATTTCCACAACTGCTTGCCGGTCTTCGCATCGAATGCGTAGACGTTGTCCTTCGGCGTCGTCACGAACAGATAGTTGCCGTTGACGATCGGCGTGGCCTCGAAGCCCTGCTTCAGGTCGGCCGGGAACTTGTACGCCCACACCTGCTTGAGATCCTTCGCGTTCGACGCGTCGATCTGCTTGAGCGGAGAATGCGAGCGGCCGTCGTAGGTGCGGTAGTAGGTCAGCCAGCCCGGGTCGCCGTGTGCATCGGTCAGGCGCTGGTAGGTCACGGCCGGGTAGTCCGCGGCCGCTTCGACGAGGCCGGGGTTCAGCGCGACGGCGGCCGCCACCGCGATTCCGATCGTCGCCAGCCGGCTCGCTGAAGCCGAGAGTTTCTTCATGGTTGTCTCCTGGGTCATTGTGGTCGCACCGCCGCGAACGTTGCGTCGCGCCGGCACGGTTGGGGTTTCCGGGCCGAGTGCCCTGCCCGTTACGCAAGTCGCATGCCATCGCGGCCGGAAGCCGGTACGGTGCGGCACACCGGCGCATCGCAGGCGATGCGTCGAGCGACGGCGTGCGCGGCGACGTCGACGCAGGTGTTGCATTCAGGTACACCGTCGCGCGTGAAGTGTTGCCAAACATGACAGGTGGCGCAGTCGGCCGGACAGCGGCGCGCCGGTCGCGCGCATCGCGTACCCGAGTGATGCGCGGCGCGGCGTGCACCGTTCGTGCTCGCGGTGCTGGCACGGTTCTCGCACGCCGGCTTCGCGACAACCCGTCGCCGTGCGGTGCATCGCACGCGCCGGCGGAATAAAAGTGCGGAGACAACGGAATGATCAGGAGACCAAAGGCCGCCGGGTGGTACGGCGCGATGCGGCATGGCCGGCGTGCGCGATGCGTTGGCGTGACCGTTGGCACGTTGGCGCTGTTCGGTTTGCCGCCCGGCAGCGTGCGCGCGCAGCAGCCGGCGGACGGCGGCACGATTGCGCCGGCCGAGCCGCCGGCCGTCGTGCTGCCCGCGGTGGTCGTCGTCGGCACGACGCCGCTGCCCGGGATCGGCACGCCGCTGTCGAAGGTGCCGGCGAACGTGCAGACGGTGCGCGCGGCGGAACTCGACGCGCAGCACCGCGCGACGCTCGCCGATTTCTTCGCCGCGAACCTGCCGAGCGTGACGATCTCGGACGCACAGGGCAACCCGTATCAGGCGGACGTCAACTATCGCGGCTTCGCCGCGTCGCCGCTGCTCGGCACGCCGCAGGGGTTGTCGGTGTTCGTCGACGGCGTGCGCGTGAACGAGCCGTTCGGCGACGTCGTGAACTGGGACATCCTGCCCATGCAGGCGATCGACCGCGTGCAGCTGATTCCGGGCTCGAACCCGGTGTACGGGCTCAACACGCTCGGCGGTGCGCTCGCGATCACGACGAAGAACGGCAGGTCGAACCCGGGCGGCGAAGCGGAGGTGTCGGGCGGCTCATGGGGCCGCAAGACCGCCAGCGTCGAGCAGGGCGGCACGATCGGCTCGAACCTCGACTACTACGCGACCGCGAACGTCGCGAACGACGGCGGCTGGGCCGACCATAACGCGAGCCGCGTGCGGCAGGCGTTCGGCAAGCTGCGCTACACCGATGCGGACACGACGCTGTCGATTGCCGCGGGCGGCGCGAACAACACGCTGTCCGGCACCCAGACGATCCCGCGCTCGTTCCTCGACAACCGGAAGCAGGCGTATACGTATCCGGACCGTAACCGCAACAGCGCCGGCTACCTGACACTGTCGGGCGAGCGATTTTTCGGCGAGCACGTCGAGCTGAGCGGCAACGCGTACTACCGGCACCTGCGCAACACCAACACGAGCAGCAACAACAATACGGACTACGGATCGGTGGACGAGGACGGCGCGATCGACACGGTGCAGGGCAGCAATGCGCAATCGACGATCGTCACCGACAGCTACGGCGGCAGCGTGCAACTCACGCTGCTCGGCAAGCTCGGCGGGATGGCGAACCGGCTGGTCGCGGGCGTCTCGGCCGATGTCGCGAATTCGAGCTACGTCGCGTCGTCGCAGGACGCATCGTTTACCGATGCGCGCGCGGCGATCGGCATCGGCGATTTCGTTCCGCAGACCAGCGCGAAGACGCGCAATGCGAACGTCGGTGTGTACCTGAGCGATGCGCTGTCGCTGACGCCGCACTGGACGCTGACGCTGTCGGGCCGCTACGACTGGTCGAAAGCGCAGATCGGCGACGAGAGCGGCGTGCAGCCGCTGCTCGACGGCAGCCATGTGTTCTCGCGCTTCAACCCGGCCGTCGGACTCAACTGGAACCCGGTGCCGGGCTTGACCGCCTATGCGACGTACAACGAAGGCATGCGTTCGCCGACCGCGATCGAGCTCGCGTGCGCGGATCCGGCCGCGCCGTGTTCGCTGCCGAACGATTTCATCGCCGACCCGCCGCTCGAGCCGGTGATCTCGAAGACGTTCGAGGCCGGCATGCGCGGCCGCATCGGCGCGGCGACGACCTGGAGCGCCGCGGCCTACCGCACGACGCTGACCGACGATATCCAGTTCATCAGCAGCCCGGCCAGCGCACAGGGCTACTTCCGCAACGTCGGCGATGCGCGGCGGCAGGGTATCGAGCTCGCCGGCCGCACGCGGGTCGGCCCGCTCGGTGTCGGGCTGTCGTACAGCTATGTCGACGCAACCTACCGATCGTCGTGGACCGAACACAGCCCGGCGAATTCGACGGCCGACGCGAACGGCAACGTGACGGTCAAGCCGGGCGACCGCATCCCCGGCATTCCCGCGCATACGGTGAAACTGCGGCTCGACTACGCGGCGACGCCCGCGTGGGACATCGGCGCGAACGTGACCTGGCGCGGCGGCGTGTATGCACGCGGCGACGAGAACAACGGGGACGTGAACGGCCGGCTTGCCGGCTACGTGCTGGTCGATCTCGACATGCGTTACCGGATCACGAAGCGGTTCGAGGTGTTCGCGAGCGTGACGAACCTGCTCGACAAGCGCTACGCGAGCTTCGGCGCACTCGGCCAGAATTTCTTCAACGGGCCGAACCATACATTCGACGGCGCCCGTCCGGTGAACGAACAGTTCGTCGGGCCGGGTGCGCCGCGCGGCGCGTGGGTCGGCGTGCGCTATGCGTGGGATTGAGCGGCGCACGATCGCGTGTGGCGCGCTTGCGTGTGTCGTCGCGTCATGACAGGAACGAGCGCGGGGCCGTCACGTGAGCGGCACCGTCGCGAACATCGCATTGACGGCGCGTGCGACGCTGCGCGCCAATGCCGGGTCGCTTGCCAGATGCCCGGCCTGCACGCGTTCGATTTCCGCTTCGGGTGTGGCCCGCGCGAGACGTTCGACGTTGCCGACCGGGCACACGGGATCGTGCCTCCCGTGCGCGGCGAACAGCGGCACGCCGGCTTGCGCGGCGCGTCGCGCGAGCGCGAGCACGCGGCGCTCGCCCAGCCAGCAGTCATGTTGCAGGTAGTGCGCCTGAACCCGGTATTTGTCGATCAGACGGCCGACGGTCTGGTTCGAACGGATCGTGTGGGCGGGCGAGCGGCGCGTTCGCACTGACGCTAGGATCGTGCTTTCGTATGCGTGCCACGCGAGCGCCACTGCGCGCTGGCGGGCCGCGCTCGCGCCGTGACGCAACCGCTGCGCGCAGCGCGAGAGCAGGCGATCCGGCCGGCCGCCGCCGGCCGCTGCATGCAGGCGCCGCCATTCGCGCGGCGCACGCGTGCGGGACGTCATGAAGAGTTCGCGGACTTCGCGTCGCGACGTCAGGAACAGGCCGCGCAGCACGACGCCCGAGACCCGCGCCGGATGCGTGCCCGCATATGCGAGCGCGAGCGCCGCGCCCCACGAGCCGCCGACGACTCCCCAGCGTGCAATGCCGAGCTGCTCGCGCACCGCCTCCAGATCCGCGATCAGCCGGGCGGTGGTGTTGTGGCGCGTGCCGCCGCGCGGCCCCGACGCACCCGCGCCGCGCTGGTCGACGAGCACGACGCGCAAGCGGCTGAGGTCGAACAGCCGCAGGATGCCGGCCTGGCTGCCGCTGCCGGGGCCGCCGTGCAGCACGACGACCGGGTGGCCTTGTTCAGTGCCGGCGACGGCGAATGCGATCGATTGCGCGTCGCGGTGCAGGTGCCGGCGCGCGGGCGTGGCCGATGACGCTGGGGTATCGGGCAAGGCCCGCGGCGCGGGCGATGGCGTGGATCGAGTCGGGCGACGCGTCATGTCGATAGGGTACGAGAGGGGGGAGTCATCGGCGGCGTGGCGGTGGCCGGGCTTGCCCTGCGACAAAGCGAGAAGCGAGCCAGAAACGCGTCAGCCGCGAAGATCCGGATTCGCACGGGTAGTCACGCGTCGGGAAATCACGGTATCACGAAGGCCTGGCCGTCGCGCGACGCGACACGCTCTGCCCGGACGATTCATTACATCTAGCTTTCAATGTATGCCGCGGCGCCGGTGTGGCCCGATGCTTGCTTGCAACGACGGCAAAGAGTCCGGCAGTTGACCGGAAGGATCCCCCGGAGGAGACAATGCGCGATGACGTAGAGCAGGCGGCCGGATCACGGGCCGCGCATCCCGCTGGCTGGCCCGCGCCGTCGATCCAGAAGGCCCACGAGCGCTCGGAGACGTTCGGCCTGCAGGTATCGGCACGGCCCGACTACGACGTGCTGTCGAACGCGGCACTGGTGCTCAAGCGCGAGCAGAGCCGGGTGCTGTGCGTGCACGCGATGCCGGTGATGGAGACGCTGCATGAGCAGATCGTCAACACGCAGAGCATGATCGTGCTGACCGATGCGGAAGGGCTGATCCTGCATTCGATCGGCGACGACGATTTCCTGCGCCGCGCGGAGAAGGTCGCGCTGCGTCCCGGCGCGAACTGGGCGGAGAGTCGCCAGGGCACCAACGCGATCGGCACGGCGCTGGCCGAGCTGTGTCCGATGGTCGTCCACGGCGACCAGCACTTCCTGGCCGCGAACCGCTTCCTGACCTGTTCGAGCGTGCCGATCCTCGATCCGTACGGCGACGCGATCGGCGTGCTCGACGTGACGGGCGACCACCGCAGCTATCACCAGCACACGATGGCGCTCGCGAAGATGTCGGTGCAGATGATCGAGAATCATCTGTTTACGACGACCTTTCAGGAAACGCTGCAGGTGTCGTTCCATGGCCGCCCGGAGTTCCTCGGCACGCTGATGGAGGGGATCGTCGCGTTCACGGCCGACGGCCGCTTCCTGTCGGCCAATCGCAGCGCGCAGTTCCAGCTCGGCATGCCGCTCGCCGCGCTGCGCGCGCACACGCTGTCGTCGCTGTTCGACGTCACCAGCGCGCAGCTGATCGACCGCATGCGCGCGAGCACCGACCGGCACCTGATGCTGAATCTCGGCAACGGCGCGGTGGTCTGCGCGCGCGTGCACTTTCGCCGCGCGACGCTCGCCGAAGGCAGCCGGCCGACCGACGTGCACGACGCGGCGGCGCCGGCCGCGCGCGCGAACGCGGTGCCCGCGCCGGCGGCGGGCACGTCGGCCGGCCTGTCGCGGCTCAACTATCTCGACACCGGCGATGCGCAGGTCGCGTGCGTGATCGCGAAGGTGCGCAAGGTGATCGGCAAGGACATCCCGATCCTGATCACCGGCGAGACCGGCACCGGCAAGGAGCTGCTCGCGCAGGCGATCCACAACGACTCGCCGCGGCGCGACGCGCCGTTCGTCGCGGTCAACTGCGCATCGATTCCGGAGACGCTGATCGAGTCCGAGCTGTTCGGTTACGAGGAAGGCGCGTTCACCGGCGCGCGCCGCAAGGGCGCGATCGGCAAGCTGCTGCAGGCGAACGGCGGCACGCTGTTCCTCGACGAGATCGGCGACATGCCGTATCCGCTGCAGGTGCGGCTGCTGCGCGTGCTGCAGGAGCGCCTCGTCAACCCGCTCGGGTCGACGAAGACGATCGCCGTGGACATCGCGATCATCTGCGCGACGCACCGCGATTTGCGCGACATGATCGCGCAGAACCGTTTTCGCGAGGATCTCTACTACCGGCTGAACGGCCTCGTGGTGCGCCTGCCGCCGTTGCGCGACCGCACCGATCTCGCGGTCGTCGTGCAGAAGATGCTGCAGCGGGAAGCGTTCGCGGGCCCGGGCCGGCCGCCGCTGTCGGTCGCGCCGGACGTGATGGAGTTGTTCGTGCGCTGCACGTGGCCGGGCAACTTCCGCCAGCTCGGCAACCTGCTGCGCACGGCGGCCGCGATGGTCGACGACGACGGCGAAATCCGCCGCGAGCACCTGCCGGACGATTTCTTCGACGACCTGCGGCGCGGCGATGCGCAGCCCGTGCAGGCGGCGCCCGATTCGCTTGCCGCGGCGAGCGCCGGGCCTGGCGTCGCGGACGCGTTGCCGCTCGCCGACGCGCGCCTGCAGGACGTCGCCGCGTCCGCGATCGCCGCCGCGCTCGCGCGTCATGGCGGCAACGTGTCCGCCGCGGCGCGCGCGCTCGGCGTGTCGCGCAACACGATCTACCGGAAGATGCCGGCCGCCGACGCGGGACGCCATCCGTCGGAAGAGAGCTGACGCGCGGCCGTCGCGCCGTGCGCGACCTGTCACAGCCGGTGTGTCAAGTTGCAACACCGGTGTTCAACGATTCAACACCTGTCACCACTCGCGGACATCGCGTCGCCGGGGTGGCGGACCGCATTCGCGCGAATCGTGTCGGCGATTCGTAAGGTTTCCGCGCCGATGCCCGGACGACGGCCGTCTACCGCCGCGGCGCCGCCGAAATACCGCTTCGGCACGCTCCTTGCTGAAGAGGAACCGACCGCTCGATTGCCGCGGTCGTTCGATTCATCCGGCAACACATCAACTCATCAACTCAACAGGAGACACACCATGCAGTGGACGACACCGTCTTACACCGACCTGCGCTTCGGCTTCGAAATCACGATGTACATCGCCAACCGCTGATCGCCGTGCGTGCCGCCCGTTTCGCCGTGGTCGGCGCGGGCGGCCTCGGGAGCTGACGCCCATGAAGATCAAGATACTCGGCTCGGGAGCCGGCGGCGGGCTGCCGCAATGGAACTGCAATTGCGCGAACTGCCGCCGTGCACGCAGCGGAAGCGGCCACGTGCTGCCGCGCACGCAGTCGTCGATCGCGGTCAGCGACGACGGCATCGACTGGGTCCTCGTCAATGCGTCGCCCGACATTCTTTCCCAGTTGCGCGCGGACCCGGACCTGCAACCGGCGCGCGCGATCCGCGACAGCGGCATCGCCGCCGTCGTGCTGTGCGACGCGCAGATCGATCACGTGACGGGCCTGCTGATGCTGCGCGAGCGCTCGACGCCGCTGCCGCTCTACGCGAGCGCGCCGGTGCTCGACGACCTGTCGACCGGCTTGCCGCTCGTGCCGCTGCTCGGCCATTACTGCGGCGTCGCCGCGCATACGATCGCGCCCGGCGAGCCGTTCGCGGTGCCGGTGGCGAGCGGGATCCGGTTCACCGCGATCGCGGTCGACAGCAAGCCGCCGCCTTATTCGCCGCGGCGTGCGTCGGCCGCACCCGGCGACAACATCGCGCTGTCGATCGAGGACGTCGCGAGCGGGCGGCGCGCGTTCTATGCGCCGGGGCTCGCGTCGGTCACCGACGAGGTACGCGCGGCCATGGACGGCGCCGATCTCGTGCTGGTGGACGGCACGTTCTGGACCGGGACCGAGATGATCGATCTCGGCCTGTCGCACAAGCACGCGGCCGACATGGGACATCTCGCGCAGTGCGCGGAACACGGGCAGCCTGGCATGATCGACTGGCTCGACACGCTGCCTGCGCGAACGCGCAAGGTGCTCACGCACATCAACAACACGAACCCGATTCTCGATCCGCATTCCGTCGAGCACGCGCACCTGCGCGCGCACGGCATCGACGTCGCGCACGACGGCATGCAATTCCAGGTCTGACGATGAACGCACCGATCCCCGCTACGGCGTTGCACGCGACGCCCTGGACCGCGACCGAATTCGAGGCGCGCCTGCGTGCGCTCGAATCGCGCTATCACATCCATCATCCGTTCAACCGGCGGCTCAACAGCGGCGCCTGTTCGCCCGCGCAGATCCGCGGCTGGGTCGCGAACCGCTTCTACTACCAGATCTGCATTCCGCTCAAGGATGCGGCGATCCTGTCGAACTGTCCCGATCGCGACACGCGGCGCCGCTGGATCCAGCGGCTGATCGACCACGACGGGCAGGGCGACAACGCAGGTGGCATCGAGGCGTGGGTGCGGCTCGGCGAAGCGTGCGGCCTGACGCGCGACGAACTGTGGTCGCTCGAACACGTGCTGCCCGGCGTGCGTTTCGCGGTGGACGCGTACGTGAACTTCGCGCGGCGCGCGCCGTGGCAGGAAGCCGTGTGCTCGTCGCTGACCGAGATGTTCGCGCCGCAGATCCATCTCGACCGGCTCGCCGGCTGGCCGTCGCATTACCCGTGGATCGAGCCGGCCGGGCTGCATTACTTCCGCAGCCGCGTGCCGCTCGCGCAGCGCGACGTCGAGCATGGGCTCGCGGTCACGCTCGCGCATTTCACGACACCGGACGCGCAGCAGCGCGCGCTCGGCATTCTGCAATTCAAGCTCGACATCCTGTGGTCGATGCTCGACGCCGTCGAAAAGGCCTACCCGTGATGAACGCGATCGAAGCCGCCAGCGGCGTGCCGCTGCGCCCCTGCCTCAGGGGCATGTACCGCCTGCAATGGGAGGCGGCCCAGGATGCGTACGTGCTGCTCTATCCGGAGGGCATGGTCAAGCTCAACCCGAGCGCGGGCGAGATCCTCGCGCGCTGCGACGGCACGCGCGAACTGGACGACATCATCGGCGAGCTCGAGCGCCTGTTCATGCAGTCGGATCTCGCGACCGACGTCTACCGTTTCCTCGATCATGCGCGACTGCGCGGCTGGCTGGACTGACATGACGCCCGACACCCCCCGTCCGTCCGCGCCGCTGTGGCTGCTCGCGGAACTCACGTACCGCTGCCCGCTGCACTGCGCGTTCTGCTACAACCCGGTCGACTTCGCGACGCACGGCGCGGAACTCGACACCGACGCGTGGCGCACGGTCATCAGCGACGCGCGCGCGCTCGGCGCCGCGCAAATCGGCTTCTCGGGCGGCGAGCCGCTGCAGCGCGGCGACCTCGAGACGCTCGTCGCGCATGCGCGCGGGCTCGGCTTCTATACGAACCTGATTACGTCGGGCATCGGGCTGAACGTCGCGCGCATCGAGCGGCTCAAGGCCGCCGGGCTCGACCACATCCAGTTGTCGCTGCAGGATTCGACGCGCGAGCTGAACGATTTCCTGACCAGCACGCGCACGTTCGAACGCAAGCGCGACGTGGCGCGACTGATCAAGGCGCACGGCTATCCGATGGTGCTCAACTGCGTGCTGCATCGCTACAACCTGCCGCACGTGGGGCAGATCATCGAGATGGCGCTCGATCTCGGCGCCGATTACCTGGAACTCGCGAACACGCAGTACTACGGCTGGGCGATGCTCAATCGCGACCAGTTGATGCCGACCGTCGAGCAGGTGCGCGAGGCCGAGGATACGGTCAACCGCTATCGCAAGCTGATCGGCGAGCGCTGCAAGATCCTGTTCGTCGTGCCCGACTATTTCGAGCGCCGCCCGAAGGCCTGCATGAACGGCTGGGGCTCGGTGTTCCTCGGCGTCGCGCCGGACGGCACCGCGCTGCCGTGCCATGCCGCGCGGTCGCTGCCGGGGCTCGCGTTGCCGAACGTGCGCGACCGCTCGCTGCGGGACATCTGGTACGACAGCGACGCGTTCAACGCGTTTCGCGGCGACGACTGGATGCGCGAGCCGTGTCGGACGTGCGACGAGCGGCATGCGGATCACGGCGGTTGCCGGTGTCAGGCGTACCTGCTGGCCGGCGATCCGAACGAAGCCGATCCGGTGTGCGCGAAATCCGCCCATCACGGCCAGGTCGAACAGGCCGTGCAGTTCGCGCGCCGGCGCGCGCCGCGCGACGAACGGCCGCTGGTTTTTCGCAGCAAGGAGAATTCGCTCGCGCAATGCGGCGTGACGTGCGACGGTTGACGGGGCACGGCCGGGACGACGGCAGGCCGCGTCGTCGCCGCGCGTGTCGCTGCCGCCGGCAGTGGCTATCCGCGCTTCGATGCGGTGCTGCGCGATGCGTGGCTCACGCGCCGCTGCGCCACGCATGTAGAAAACGGCGCGCCGTCGCCGATCCGGGCGCGCGTGCCGATCACGTTCAATCTCGATGAATGACGGGGCCCGTCGCCGCCATTACCCGTCATCCGCCTTCGCCTGCAAATCCTTCAGCCCCTGAATCACGACCAGCAGCGCGCGCCCGTGCTCGTCCGAGCCGTCCCACGCGTCGACGATCGCGTCGCGCAGCAGGTCGTTGTACCGGCGGCGCGACGGCTCCGTGTCGACACCGTAGAAACTGCATAGCTTGTTGAATGGCGCGCTGCGGCGCAGCCGGCGCCCGTTCGACAGCCGAAGGCGCGACACGGTGGGCTGGCTGACCCCGGAAAGTCGCGCGATTTCGCTGGACGAGCGTGTATCTGCCAGCAGGCGGCGCAACAGGTCTTGAACGGGAAAATCTTGGTCCGGGGCTTCCATGCGATGCATTATACCTATACAGTTACGGCTGTTGAATGGGCTTGCTGTCACCAGCGAGGCTGTATCCCGAGAAAGTTGATGACACTGAAACACCTCCCTCCCACGTTCTGCTGGACCAAGATCGGTACCGAGTCCGGCGAGGAACTGCCGACCGTCGTGCTCCGCAAGGAATGGGAGCGCCGGCTCGGGGGCGGGCGTTTTCTGTGGGGCATCAACCAGCCGCTCGGCAGCAGCGCGCAAGTCGCCGCGCATCGCACGGGTTCGCTGCTCGCGCTGTTTTCGCCGGTCGCGTCGCGTCCGCGCGCGGGCGAGCGCAAGGACGCGCTGCTGTGGAATGCTTGGGTCGACGCAAGCGGCCAGGTGCGGCCGTTGCCGCCGCATACGTTCATCGCCAGCCGCTCGACGTTGCCGTCGGGCCGGCGTCGCGAGCAGCACTACGCACTCGTGTGCGCGTCGTCCACCGCGCTGACGGTCGGCACGCAGTTGCGCGTGTTTCCCGACCACCTGCGCAGCGTGAGCACCGGCAAGCCGCTGGGCGCCGCGCAAGGGGCGGCCGTGGTCGACTGCATCGGGCGGGCGAAGGAGCAGACGGGCAAGAGCTATCCGCTCGCGCTGTCGGTCGAGCTCGAAGCACCGTATTTCGTGCGGCTCGCGCAGCCGTGCGTGCTGAAGGCGCGCGATCTCGCGGAAGTGAACAAGGCCACGCGCGCGGGCGATTTCGATCGCTTCGTCGAGCTGGTCGCGCGCTTGCGCGGCCGTTCGCCGACGGAAGCCGTGCGCGGCGTCACGCGCGATCTGTTCGACGTGCCGCCGCTCGAAACGGCGGCCGCGTATGTGCCGCCCACCCACGTCGCGCGCCTGCGCAACCGGCCGGCGGCCGAGCATCCGCGCGATCTCACCGGCGATCTGTTCGACCTGTCGCCGGGCGAGGCGGCCGCGTTCGCGGGGCTGGCGCATCCGCGCGTCGGGCGCGCGTGACGCCACGCGCGGAGCCGTTCGCGCAAGAATTTGTTGCAATCTCGCCGTAGCGGATCGGCGAGCGCGGAGGGACAATCGGCACGAAGCGCGCGGTGCGGCGGCCGATGCGTCGACACGCGACGGGTCGTGGTTCACGCCGCCGACATGCGTACCACGCACACTGAGCGTCGGCGTGCTTCACACTGCAATCCTGAGGGAGGAGTGTCGATGTCGACCCACATCTGTTCGCCGGAAGCACGGGCCGCACAACGCTTCGTCGAAGCGACGCGCAACGTCGATCAGGCGTTTCGCGCGGTGCGCGGCGAAAGCGACGACGACGGCTCGTCGGCCGAATACGCACGCGCGATGTCGCGTCTCGATCGCGCGCTCGACGAGCTGGCGCGTGCACAGGAATTCTTCGATCGCGTCGTCGGCGCGGACACCGCGCACGACAACTGACCGGTTCGCCGCTTTCGTTTGCCGCGCGCGTCGGGCGACGCGCGTTCATCTTCTTGCCGGGCGCGCTGCGCGGCATGCCGGTTCGTCATCCCGTTTCGACTTTCGACGTCAGGCTTTGCCGTCTCGGGCGGTAGCCGCGCCTCGGCCCGCGCGCGTCATGCCCGGCGCGGCGGGCGTGGCACGAACGCGTAGCCGCGATGCTGGAACGACGTCGCGAAGAACCGCATCTGATAGCGGATCGCATTCGCCCAGTAGTCCCACGTATGGCCGCCTGGCCGCTCCGCATAGTCGTGCGGCACGCCGAGCGCGACGAGCCGTTCGTGCAGTGTGCGGTTCGAGCCGACGAAGGCATCGTCGCGGCCGCAATCGATCGTCAGGTCGAGATGCGCGCGCACGAATGACCGCGCGCTTTCGACGATCACGTTGCGGTTCCAGAACGACGGATGGCGGTCGGGATCGCCGAACACGTGGGCGATCCCCGGCTCCTCCGTGCAGCAGCGCGGATCGACCGCGCCGCTGATGCTGCCGACCGCGCCGAAGGTGTCGGGCCGGTCGAGCGCGATGCGCAGCGCGCCGAAGCCGCCCATGCTGAGCCCGGTGATCGCGCGCGCGTGCTGGGTCGCGATCGTGCGGAAATGCAGGTCGACGTAGGACACGACTTCGTCGCCGATGAAGGTCTCGTAGCGGCTGCCCGAATCGAACGGGCTGTCGATGTACCAGCTTTCATGTCCGCCGTCGGGCATCACGAGGATCACGCGGTAGCGGTCGGCCAGCGCGGCGATGTGCGTGTTCGACGTCCAGTCGGTATGGTCGCCGCCCGAGCCGTGCAGCAGATACACGACGGGGTAGCGTTCGCCGTGGTTGTCGCGCGCGTAATCGTCGGGCAGCACGATGGTGGCCTTGAGCGTCTCGCTCATCGCGGCGCTCGGGATCGCGACGACCCGCGCATGGAATGCGAACGCAGGGGGCGTGACGGCGAGCAGCAGAAGCAGCCAGAAGGTACGTGCCAGGCGCATCGATCCTTGCATGTGTCGACCCAGTCCGGCCGGATGCCGGGAAAACCCTGTTGCGACGACTCTAGCAACCGCGCCTTTCAACCATATTTCGGTGAATCCTACGGGTTGTCAGGCGGCCGGCTTGCATACGATGCGCGCGAGGGCGGCGCGCAACGCATCGGGCCGCTCGGCCGCGATCAGGTGGCCGCAGCCGGCGATCGTGTCGAAGCCGGCGCAGCGGGCGAGCGCGTATTCGGGCACGTGCCAGCCCGCGCGCGAGCGTTCGCCGGCGATCAGCCAGACCGGATGACGCTCGAACACTTGCGCGAGCGCCGGCAGGTAACCCGCGTCGCCGGTCGTCTCGACCACCGAGCGGCCCATCGCGCGCAGCGTCGATGCCGGCTGATGCGCGAGCCAGCGGCGTGCGTCGTCGAGCTGACTCGGCGACGGTGCGTCGATCGCGCCGCGCAGCCAGTCGAGCGGCGCCGCGCGCAGGCCGTCGAGCATCGCGTCGGCTTCGTCGGGCGTCATGCGCCCGACCGATGCGGACCAGAACGCATCGTCGAGCGTGAAATTGCCTTCGACGTTGACGATGCGCCGCACGCGTTCGGGGTGCGCATGCGCGAACAGCATCCCGATCGCGCCGCCGACCGAATGGCCGACGACATCGACCGGCTGCATGCCGACGTGCATCTCGACGGTTTGCCGCACGTGCTCGACCTGTGCGGCAAGCGAGATCGCGTCGGGCGGCGTGGCGCGATGCGCGCCGTAGCCGAGCAGGTCGGGGCACAGATGCGGGCCGTGCCATCCGCGCACGTCGAACGTGCCGATGAAGCCGTGAATGAAGACGACGGGCGTGGGCTGGATCATGCGGCGTGTGCGGAAGGAAGCGGCGGCAATTCGAGTTCGGCGAGCAGTTCGTCGAGCTCGAGCAGGTGCGTGCGGTCGTGGTCGAGCAACTCGCGCACGAGTTCGTCGAGCGACATCCGGCGAATGCCGTCGCGCAGCCCGCAGCGTGCGAGTTGCGATGGGTCCAGCGTGGCCGCGGTGGCGCACAGCGCGGCGCGGCCGCTGCGGAACGCCGTGACGGCGAGATCGAGCGGCTGCGCGAGATAGTCGCGTTGCGCGGCGAGCGCGGTGCCGTCGACGGATTCGATCACGGGCAGCTCGGCCGTGCGCACGGCGTCGATGCGTGCGGCGAACACCGCATCGAGATCGCGCAGGTGGCACGCATGTTCGACGAGCGAGAAGCCGGTGCCGGCCGGGCGGCGCGTGGCCAGCGCCGCCGGTACATGCGCGGCACGGGCGGCGAGCCGGGCGGGCATGCGGGCCAGCGCGGCGACGACGTCGGCGAACGGCAGCCGCTGCGGGTGCGCGGCGAACACCGCGCCGTAGCTGAACAGCGCGCCGCCGAGCCGCCCGCGCGCCTGCACGACCTCATGGCCGTGGCGACGCATCACGTCGGCGACCATCGCGCCGCAGAACTGGCGGGCCGTCGTGTCGGCTTCGACTTCGGGGAATTTGCGTACGATCTCGTCCTGGATCGCGCCGATCGCGGCGACGCCGACGCGCGACAGCGCCGCGAACTCGAGATAGCGCTCGGGCTGCTCGATCAGCGCTTCGAGCTGGGCGCCGAGCGCGGTCGAGCGGAAACGGTCGAAACGGGAATGCATGACGAAGCCCTGCCGAGTAACGTGACAAAACGATACGTTACTCGGCAGGGCTTCGTCAACGGGCTCGTCCGGGCGCGTGCGAGATTCGCGTGCGCCGCCCGCTTGCGGTTCAGGACTTCTGCCGGGCGTCGACCTCCGCAAGCATCCGCGCCTCCTGCTCCTGCAACTCCGGCGTGAATGCGTCGCCGAAATCTTCCGCCTCGAACAGCGGGCGGATCTCGATGTCGGAGTCGCCGGGCATCGGGTTCGGGCAGCGCTTCACCCATTCGACCGCTTCTTCCATCGATTTCACTTGCCACAGCCAGTAGCCGGCGACGAGTTCCTTCGTTTCGGCGAACGGGCCGTCGATGACGGCGCGGCTCTTGCCGGAAAAGTGCACGCGTTTGCCGTGGCTGCTCGGGCGCAACCCGTCGGCGGCGAGCAGGATGCCGGCTTTCACGAGTTCTTCATTGAAGCGGCCCATTTCGGCCATGATTTCGGTGTCGGGCATTTGGCCGGATTCCGAATCGGCGGTGGCTTTGACGATGACCATGACGCGCATTGTCGTATCTCCTTGAACGTGAATAGGACGTTTGCCGGCGGTGCGACGGCAAAACGATCGGTTACGACAACACGACGCGCGACGGCGACGCGAATCGACATCGCGGGTAAAAAAATTCAGCGGCGATCGGAATGGCGAGGGGCGCCGTGTCGGCAATGCGTCAGGCCGCGTCGGCCTGCGCATCGAGCACGCTGCGGATCCGCGCGGCGAGTTCGTCGCGCCGGTAAGGTTTGCCAAGCAGCATCACGCCGGGGTCGAGCCGCCCCGCATGGAAGATCTCGTCGCGTGTGTAGCCCGAGGTGAACAGCACCGGCAACGGCGGCTTGCGCAGCGCGGCGCGGCGTCCGAGTTCGCCGCCCTTCACGCGGCCCGGCATGATCACGTCGGTAAACAGCAGATCGATCGGCGTCTCGCTGTCGAGCACGCGCAGCGCGGCTTCGCCGTCGGACGCCGTGATGACCTTGTAGCCGAGCTGCGCGAGCATGTCGACCACCGTCAGCCGGACATCCGCATCGTCCTCGACGACGAGGATCGTTTCGCGGCCGCGCATCGCGTCGTGCTGCGGCGTGCGGGCAGGCTCGTCGGCCGCCTCGTGGCAGCGCGGAAACGTGAGGCGCACGGTGGTGCCCTGGCCGGGCGTGCTGTCGATCGACACGTGGCCGCCGCTCTGCTTGACGAAGCCGAACACCATGCTGAGCCCGAGCCCGGTGCCTTCGCCGTCCGGCTTGGTCGTGAAGAAGGGTTCGAAGACGCGTTCGAGCACGTCGGCCGTCATGCCGACACCCGTGTCGGCGATCTCGAACGTCACGTATTCGCCGGGCGGCATCGGCGCGCGGCGCGTGCCGGCCGCGGGGCCGGGCTGCGTGCTGTTGTATGCGGCGATCGTCAGCGTGCCGCCGCCGCGCATCGCATCGCGCGCGTTGATCGCGAGGTTCAGCAGTGCGTTTTCGAGCTGGTGCCGGTCGGCGAGTACGTTGCCCACGTCGGGCGACAGCGCGGGGACGATTCGCACCGCTTCGCCGAGCGCGTGGTGCAGCATCTCGTGCATGCCGTCGATCAGCCGGCACGGGTTCAGCGTGGTCGGCGCAAGCGGCTGGCGTCGCGCGAACGCGAGCAGGTGCGACGCCAGTTGCGCGCCGCGCCGCACGGCGTTGTTCGCGTTCTCGATCCGTGGCTGCGCGCTCGCATGCGCGCCGAGTTCGACGGAGAGGATCTGCAGGTTGCCGCTGATCACCTGCAGCACGTTGTTGAAGTCGTGCGCGATGCCGCCGGTCAGGCTGCCGATCGCTTCCATCTTCTGCGCGTGACGCAACTGTTCCTCGATCGCCGCGCGCTCGGCGATCGCGTCGGTCACGCGCTGTTCGAGCGTTTCGGTCAGGTTGCGCAGCTCGGCATTGGATGCCTGCAGCGCCGCTTCCGCGCGATCGCGATGGCGCGTGGCGAGCACGCGCTCGGTGGTCTCGACGACGACGGCGAGCACGCCGCCCGGCGCGCCGTCGTCGTCGGGCAGCGGGCTGTAGTGCAGATCCATCCACACGTCTTCGGGTCGGCCGCTGCGCAGCAGCACGAGCGCCTTGTCGCGATAGGACAGCGTGCCGCCGGCGAGACAGGTGTTCATCACGTTGCGGTTGAAATCGGCGACTTCGGGCCAGCCGAGTTCGACCGGCTGGCCGAGCAGATACGGATGGCGGCCGCCGGCGAACCCGGCATACGCGTCGTTGTAGATCATGTAGCCGGGGCGGCCCCACAGCATCACCAGCGGCAGCGGCGAGGCAAGCACGGCGCGGACTGCCGCGACGAGGCTGGCGGACCAGCCGTCGATCGGGCCCAGCCCGGTGGCCGACCAGTCGAATGCGGTAATGCGTCGGGCCATGTCGCCCTGCCAGCCGGGGCAAGCGTGATGCTGCGCGAACAACTCGACATGCATGGAAGCGCTCCGATGAGGACATGCGGCCGCGGGCGGTGCGGCAGGTCGCGTAAGCGTGGTCCATTTTAGAGCAGATCGATCCGCGCGGCCGCTGTCACGGAGCGCCTCGGCAAAACTGGTATGCTGGTCCACACCACGTTTACGCGGAGGGCGCCATGGCTGCTAAGGAAGTCTCGAAGAAGAAGTACCTGAAGATCCTGAACAAACGCCTGCGTGCGGAGCCGGCGGCCCCGGCCGGCGCGTCGTTCGTCTTTTTCCCGCTGGGTGCGAAGGCCAAGCACGCGACGGGCGTCGTGTCCGGCGACGCGCGCAGCAAGCGCGAACTGGCGGTGATGGCCGCAGTTCAGCGCAAGGCGGCCGAAGAGTTCATCGTCGCCGGCGCCTGACCGGCCCCGGCCCCGGCCGTCGCGCCGCCGGAAGACCGCCGCCGCGGCTTACGCGGCGCGGCTTCGCGATGAGCGAGCGCGCCGGCGAGCACGCGCGGGATGTCGTGCGCGATCACCGGGCCGTGCATCGGCAGGGCGATGTCGAGATCGAGCGCGTGGATCCAGCGCGCTCGCCAGGTGCGTGAGCGACGGCAGGTAGGCCGAGCGTGCGATCGAATCGACGATCGCCGGCAGCGGTCGTCCGTTTCCTCGTCGCCGAAACGCATCAGGATGTCCGACGACAGCAGCAGCGTGTACGCGGGCCAGCCCGGTGATCAGGACGCCTTGTCCGCCGCCGTCGCCGGATACCGGCCGCTGCCGCCCGCGTCGTCGCCTGCCGCCAGTTGCTCCAGCGCGAGGCCCTTCGTCTCGATTCCCAGTGTCCACACGGCGATGGCCGCCGCGACGAACGACAGCGCGCCGAGCGTGAACACGCCGCCCTGGCCGAACACCGGCAACACGACGCCGACCACGTAAGGCCCGATCAGCGAACCGACGCGACCGATCGCCGACGCGAAGCCCGAACCGGTCGCGCGTGCGCCGGTGCCGTACAGCTCGGGCGTGTACGTGTACAGCGCCGCCCACATCCCGAACAGGAAGAACTGCATCGCGAGGCCCGTGACGATCAGCAGCGTCGTGCTGCCGCCGTACAGCGCGCTCTGGCCGTATGCGTACGCCATCGCACCGCCGCCGATCAGCGATGCGATGCAGGTCGGCTTGCGGCCCCAGCGTTCGACGAGCCACGCGGCGCACAGGAAGCCCGGCACGCCGCCGAGCGAGATCAGCACCGTGTAGAACACCGATTTCGTGACTTCGAAGCCGGCCTGCTGCAGCAGCGCGCCGAGCCAGGACGTGAGGCCGTAGAAGCCGAGCAGCGCGAAGAACCACAGCAGCCACACCATCACCGTGCGGCGACGGTACACGCCGCTCCAGATCTCGCGCAGCGCGCCGCGACCGCGTGCGGCGGCCGGCTCGGCGAGCCGCGACGGCGGCGGCAGCGTCGTGACGCCGGCCGAGCGCATCACCTTCGCCTCGATCGTGTGCATCACCGTGTCGGCTTCCGCGTGCCGGCCCGCATGTTCGAGCCAGCGCGGCGATTCCGGCACGATGCGGCGTACGACGAGCACGAACACGGCCGGAATCGCGAGCAGCGCGAACACGGTGCGCCAGCCGAACTGCGGCAGCACGAAATACGCGACGATGCCGGCCGTGATGAAGCCGAGCGGCCAGAAGCCGTCCATCAGCGCGATCAGGCGGCCGCGTTTCTCGGTCGGCACGAATTCGGACAGCAGCGTCTGCGCGACCGGAAACTCCATCCCCATCCCGATGCCGAGCAACACGCGATAGACGATCAACGCGTCGACGCTCTGCGCGGTCGAGCACAGGTACGACGCGGCGCCCCACAGCACCATGCTCCACTGGAACACCGGCCGACGGCCGAAACGGTCGGCGAGCAGGCCGGCGACGGCCGCGCCGAGCACCATCCCGAAGAAGCTCGCGCTCGCGACGAGGCCGGCGGCCGCGGTCGACAGCCCGAACTCCTTGCGAATCGAGCCGAGCACGAACGTCATCGTGCCGAGGTCGACCGAATCGAAGAAGAACGCGATCGCGATGATGAAGAAGATGCGCTTGTGATAGCCGGAGAACGGCAGGCGTTCGAGCCGGGCGGCGGCGGAGGCGGGAGCGGTGGCGGCGGGCATGGCGTCCTCTGAAATGAAAAAGGGGCCGCGCAGCGCATGCTCCAGGGCCCCGATGCTTCGTATTCAGTAGACGCGACCACAAACTGCCGCATCGGAGGAAAAGCGCCGCCCGCTTGCCGAAATGCGTCATCGGCGGGCGGCGCGTGACGCCCGCTCGCGTCAGTTCTTCAGCTTGTAGCCGGTGCGGAACATCCACGCGACGATCGCGAGCAGGATCACGAGGAACAGTGCGGTCGCGGCGAGGCTGATCCACACGTGCACGTCGGCGATCCCGTAGAACGACCAGCGAAAGCCGCTGATCAGGTAGACGATCGGGTTGAACAGCGTGACCACGCGCCACGCGGGCGGCAGCATGTCGACCGAGTAGAAGCTGCCGCCCAAGAACGTGAGCGGCGTGATGATCAGCAGCGGCACGAGCTGCAGTTTCTCGAAGCTGTCGGCCCAGATGCCGATCACGAAGCCGAACAGGCTGAACGTGACGGCCGTCAGCACCAGGAACAGCACCATCCAGAACGGATGCAGGATGTGCAGCGGCACGAACAGGCCGGCCGTGGCGAGGATGATCACGCCGAGCAGGATCGACTTCGATGCGGCCGCGCCGACGTACGCGATCACGATCTCCCAGTACGACACGGGCGCGGACAGGATCTCGTAGATCGTGCCGGTGAAGCGCGGGAAGTAGATGCCGAACGACGCGTTCGAGATGCTCTGCGACAGCAGCGACAGCATCACGAGGCCCGGCACGATGAACGACCCGTAGCCGATGCCGTTCACGTCGCTGATGCGCGAGCCGATCGCGGAGCCGAACACGACGAAATACAGCGACGTCGAGATCACCGGCGCGATGATGCTCTGCATCAGCGTGCGGCGCGTGCGGGCCATTTCTGCGCGGTAGATCGCGCGGATTCCATGCCAGTTCATGGGTCAGGCTCCTTGCACGCCGTTGCGGCGGTTGTCGATCAGGCTGACGAAAATGTCCTCCAGCGAGCTCTGCGTCGTGTGCAGGTCGCGAAAGCCGATGCCGGCCGAGCCGAGAGCGTTGATCAGCTTCGCGATGCTCGCGTCGTCGCGCTGCGAGTCGTACGTATAGACGAGCGCGGCGCCGTCTTCCGCGCGTTCGAGACCGAACGGCGCGAGCGCGGGCGGCACCTCCGCGAGCGGCTGCTCGAGTTGCACGGTCAGCTGCTTCTTGCCGAGCTTGCGCATCAGTTCGCGCTTTTCCTCGACGAGCACGAGCTCGCCACCGAGGATGATGCCGATCCGGTCGGCCATCTCTTCGGCTTCCTCGATGTAGTGCGTGGTCAGCAGGATCGTCACGCCGCTTTCGCGCAGCGAATCGACGAGCTTCCACATGTCGCGGCGCAGTTCGACGTCGACGCCGGCCGTGGGTTCGTCGAGGAACAGGATGCGCGGCTCATGCGACAGCGCCTTCGCGATCATCACGCGGCGCTTCATGCCGCCCGACAGCGTCATCAGCTTGTTGTCGCGCTTGTCCCACAGCGACAGCGCCTTCAGCGTCTTCTCGATGTACGCGGGATCGGGCGCCTTGCCGAACAGGCCGCGGCTGAACGACACGGTGGCCCAGACGGTTTCGAACGCGTCGGTGGTCAGCTCCTGCGGCACGAGGCCGATCATTTCGCGGGCCGCGCGGTATTGATCGCGGATGTCGTGGCCGCCGACCGTCACGCGGCCTTCGGTCGGCGTGACGATGCCGCAGATCGAGCCGATCAGCGTCGTCTTGCCGGCGCCGTTCGGCCCGAGCAGCGCGAAGATCTCGCCGGGGCGGATGTCGAGGGTCACGTGCTTCAGCGCCTGGAAGCCGGACGCGTAAGTCTTGGAGAGGTCGGAGACGGAAAGGATCGGTTGCATGCTCACGGATGGCACGGCCGCCCGGCGCGACGGCGGGCGCCGCGCGTGCCCGGCGCCGCCGCCGCTGCGAAGCGGCCGGGACCGGGGACGGCATGGCGAACGGGCGTCATGTCGAACGGCAGGGTAGTGCGGGATCGCGGGACCGCCATATTAGCAATCGGCAGATCGAAATGCATTCTGATGGAAAGGCTGGGCTGGACTGGCGCCGGATTTGCGGGAATTGCGGTGATATCGCTCAACGATTTGGCGTTTTATTTGAATGATGCGAATAATCCGGATGGTTTTCCGCGAATCGGGCCGCGAGCGCGTTGCCGCTCGACGGGCGGGCCGACTGTGCTGCCTGCCGTCCCTCGCGCCGTACCGGGACGGCACGCGTGGCGCTCGCGATAATGCGTGCCTTTCACGGTGATACGGAGCGGGGCGCATGTCTTTGATCGATTTCAAGTCCGTGGCGGACGCGCAGGCCGCCGCATGGAAATCCACGATCGTCGGCGAAGTCGGGCCGGCCCGGATCAAGGTGCTGCGCATGGATGCGCAGCCTTACGAAGCGGAAGTGCACGACTACAACGAGGGGCTGCTGGTGCTCGACGGCACGCTGAGGCTCGAGGTCGAGGCGGAAACGGTCGTGGTCGGCGCCGGGCAGATGTATCTCGCGCGCGCCGGCACGCGCCACGCGGTGCTGCCCGGCAGCCACGGCACGCTCGCGATCATCGACGTATGAGGTGCGCCGCAACATGCGTGCGGGCCGCCGAGGGCCGGCTGGCCTGGCTCGGCGCGGATTGTCGTCCGTCGTTCAAACGCGTGTTCCATGGTCCGTGTATTTGTCTGAGCAAATAAAATGAAGGCTGTTTGAAAATCTGTCAAATACCGTATGAACGCTAGGATCGCGCGGTTTCATCCGTTTGGAACTCTGCATCCATTTACTTGTGGGAATGGTCCGATCATAGTCTCGACAAACGACGCATCACGATAACGAATCAAGCGTACGTATGGAGACCACACCATGAGACGCCTATCCGCGGGGCCAGCCGGACTGCCGTTTCCCGATTTTTCGCTGAATGCAGGCGCGACGCAGGTCGCGTGCCTGCCTCGTCACCACGCCGTGTAGCGGCGAACCGTAGCGACAAGCTACTTTCCGTTTCGATCGTTCCGACGGCGCCGTGCCGCATGACGGCGCTGCGGGAGCGCGCTCGTCTGCCGCCGCGGCATGTGCCGCATCTGCCTGACCGGCATCGCGGCGGCCTTGCGTGCATCGTCATGCGCCGCGCCTTCGTGCGGCGGCGCGATACCAACCGGCGGGCCATGCAGCCCGGCCGGACGAGACTTGTCGTACCTGAAAAGGAGGGGTTGATGATTTGCATTCCTGAATGGCGGAAGGCGGTCCTGTCGTGCGCGGTACTGGCGCTGCCGTTCGTCGCCGGTTGCGGCGGCGGCGACGATCCGGGGCCGATCACCGTGCCGCAGTGCTCGGGTAGCGCCTGCGGGCCGAGCGGCGCCGACACGACGCCGCCCGTCGTGACGAAGCTGTGTCCCGACGCGCTCGATTACACGACGACGTACACGGGCGGCGCCGGCAGCGGCGAATACGTGAAGGTGAAGTTCGACACGACGAAGCTCACCTACCAGCTGCAGTTCATCGAATCGTCGGTGCCGACCTCGGCGGGGCAAGTCAACAACACGCGCGCGGGCCTGACGATCAGCGGTGCATTCCATCATCCGACTAATCTCCCGACGGCCGAGCAGAACCGTTGCGCGTTCGTGCTCGACAGCGGCGCGACGAGCGACGGCGCGTATTCGGTGACGATCAACCGCGCCGACCCGCCGATGCTGTTCGTCGGCAATGGCGTGGTGGGCGGCGGGATTCCGGGGGCGACGATTGCGTTCGCCGGTATCCCGCTGCTTCCGGGCATCACGCTCGGCGTCGTACCGTCGCGCACCTTCGATTTCTATCCGTTCATCGGCTTCACCGACACGGAGACGGACTTCAGGAAAGTGGCGGGCAACTACAACGAGGTAGGCATCCATCTGTCGCCCATCGGCGGTGACGGTCAGAGCCCGACCGGGGCGGTCGGCTGGGAATCCGACGTCGTCAACTGGAATCAGACGTTGAACGCGGACGGTTCGTGTTCGATCACGCAGGGCAGCGACTACTCGTGTCAGACGACCGGGACGCCGTGGGCGCAGCGCAAGAACGCGGACGGATCGGCGGACAATGTGTTCGTGAGCAATCCGGCCGGCGGGGCAGGGTATCCGATCGCGGGACAGGGCTCGACGCTGATCATTGCACCGAGCCAGGCGAAAGGCATCATGATCGTCGGCAGGCTGAACGGCGTACTGGTGCCGATCGTGATTCGTGTCGGCTACACGCACGTCGATACGGTCAATCTGCTCGCATCGGTCGCCGACGCCGAAGTCGGCATCTCGATGCTGTCGTCGACGAAAGCGATTGCCGCGAACTCCCTGAAGGGCGGGTACATCGGCGCGACCAGCGCCTCTGCATGCGGCATCGTGACATCCAGCGGCCAGGGGAACAAGTTGGCGTCGGCAGGGCCGAGCTTCAACCCCAACGTGCCGCACCCGGACCTGCCCGGCATCTTCGCCAACAACGCCTTCTATTCGGTAGCCGGCAGTTGCAACGACGGCACCGCGGTGTCGACGCTGGCCGCGAACTATACGTCCACGCTGTTCCAGGGCAGTACCGCGGCGTTCATCGATCCGCAGACGTCGTCGGTTACCTCGCAGTTCGCGCTGGACTATACGCAGACCACGCCCGGCAAGATCAAGGTGACGGCCGCGCAGGACTTCAACGCGAAGGGCGCGAACGGCAACGCGGCGATCTTCGGCAAGGGCGACACGGGCTGGCTCGTGACGGCCGGCAACGTCTACGCGATGGTCGTCAACAACAACAAGGTCAACCCGTTCTTCACGATCGGCGCGTTCGTCCAGTAACCGCGCATTGAACGCGTCACACCGGCGGCGCATGCGTCGCCGCCGGCGAATCGAATTTCAAGAGGATTCCTATGAATGTGAAACATTGGATGGTCGCGGCGTCGCTCGCGCCCGTGCTGGCCGCCTGCGGCGGTGACGGCGACCCGCCGCCCGCGCCGGTGGTCCGGCTGTGCCCGCAGACGATCGACTACAACACGGTGTTCATCGGCGGTTCCGGGTCGGGCGAGCTCGTGAAGGTGCAGCTCGACACGACGAAGATGACGTACCGGATGACCTACCTCGCGTCGCCGGTGCCCGCCACCACCGGTACCGTGCAGCCGACGCGCGACACCGCGCCCGCGAACGTGGTCGACGGCACGCTGGCCGACGAGACGGGGCTGCCGACGGTGAAGCTGAACCAGTGCACGTTCCGGATGCAGAACGCGAGCCTCGACCCGAGCCGGCCCGCGCGGCTGTTCCTCGGCGAAGGCGTGCTGGGCGGCGCGATCCCCGGCGCGACGATCCAGTTCGACGGCGTGATCGGCGTCGGCAGGATCACGAAGACGACGTTCCCGTACTACCCGTTCATCAGCTTCTCGTCGCTGGAAACCGACCTGACGAAGATCGCCGGCACGTACAACCAGCTCGGCTATCACCAGGTGCCGTCGCAGAACTTCCAGCCGGTGGCGCTCGACCAGCAGGTGACGATCAACGCGGACGGCAGCTACACGGAAACCGACAACTTCGGCAAGAAGAACGGCGGGCAGCCGCTTGCGTCGAGCGCGACGGTGAACCAGCCGTTCACGCTGCGCCCCGATGCGCCGGCATTCCAGTCGCTGAACTACCAGCCGCAGATTCCACCGACGCTCGCCGCGCTCGATCCGGCGAAGGCCGGCAAGGGGATCCTGATCGTCGGCAAGCTGCGCAACCAGCTCGTGCCGATCTTCATCCGCACCGGCGCCGCGAACGCGGACCTCACGCAAGGCCCGCCGAGCGCGGACGACGAATCGGGGATCTCGTTCCTGAGCCCGCGGACGGCGATCGCGCAGGGCTCGCAGGACGGCGAGTACACGGGCGTCGACAGCGCGTTCAACTACCGCGCGACCGCGCTCGTTGGCGCACAGGCCACGCTGCTCGATCCGTTCAACGCGTCGCAGGCCGCGCTCACGCGCGCGCTGAACCTCGACTACACGCAGAAGGCGCCGGGCGTCGTGACGACCGTGCATGCGGATGCGGCGTCGGGGCCGGCGACCGGCAAGTTCGTGTTCACCGGCGGCGTGTTCGGGTTCCTCGACATGGCCGATACGAGCAACCCGTACTTCACGGTCGGCGCGTTCGTGCAGTGACCGCGTGTGGATGGAGACACGGCGGCGCCGCGCGCGAAGGCGCGGCGCCCGGACAGAATGAGGGGGAGACTTCATGAAGAAGCTGATTGTCGCGGGTGTCGTCGCAGGCGTATCGACGCTCGCATCGGCCCAGCAGGCGGGCGACAACGTCGCGACGCTGGGCTGGCTGCACATCATGCCGCAGGATTCGACCAACGGGCTGACGACGAATCTCGCGAACATGCCGATCAACGGACCGTTGCGCCTGCCCGGTTCGTTCACGTCGCCGGGCACGAGCCTGACGGTCAACAACGCCGATACGGTCGGCCTCACGCTCACGCACTTCTTCACCGATCACATCGCGGTGACGTCGGTGCTCGGCGTGCCGCCGGAATTCACGCTGACCGGACACGGCGTGATCAGGCCGCCCGGCCCGGCCGGCGCGCTCGGTTCGGTCAACATGGACAATCCGGCGAACCAGCCGGCCGTGAAGAACGCGCGGCAATGGAGCCCGACGATCATTCTGCAGTACTACTTCAATTCGTCGACGGCGAAGTTTCGCCCGTTCGTCGGGATCGGCGTGGCCTACAGCTGGTTCAGCAACATCGAGCTGAACGGCAACTTCGCGAGGGACATCAACGAGAACCTCGGCAGCGTGCTCGCCGCCGGCGCCGGCAAGCCGGGGGCAACGTCGGTGGAGGGCAAGGCGTCGTCGTCGTTCACGCCGGTCTACAACATCGGCGCGAGCTACGCGATCGACAAGCACTGGGGACTCACGGCGACGCTGACGTACATGCCGCTGAAGACCTACTCGTCGCTCGTGATCAAGGCGGCCGACGGGTCGACGCTCGCGACCACGCGCACGAAGTTGAAGGCCGATCCGCTGATCACGTTCGTCGGGATTTCCTACAAGTTCTGAGCCGACCGGCGCGCATGACGCGTGCCGGCGGCTTCCTGCGACCGGCTGGCCGGATCGTTCCGGCCGGACGGTCGCGTTCCTGGCGGCGTGCCGCCATTTGTGAAGAGAGGGGGCAGTTCAAATGAGCATTCGCAAAATCGTATCGCTTGTTGCTGCAGTGGCTTTCACCGCGGTTTCGGCCGCGCCTGCTTTCGCCGTCACCGTGTCGCGTGCCGACGGCCAGCCGATGAATCCGAACGGCGAGCCGTTCTCGGCGACGGGGCTCACGAATCTCAGCAAGGGATCGATCAACGCCAGCTGTACCGCGACCTTCAACGGCACGATCACGTCGACCGGCATCGTCAACATCACGTCGACGACGTTCGCGGGCGGCGCGACGTGCGGCCTGATCAGCGGCAGCGCGAGCAGCACGTCGCCGTGGACGGGGCAGGCCGACAGCACGACGCAGTTGTCGATCAACAACGTGAAGGTCAACGTCACGCTGCTCGGCACCTGCGGGCCGAGCAAGGTCGTGACCGCGTGGAGCGACGCGAACTCGTCGCTGGCGTTCAACAACTCCGTGCTGACGCCGGACTGCACGGTGACCGGTACGGTCCTGACGTCGCCGAAGTTCCACGTGCAGTAAGCGTCGCGCGAGCGAAGCGGGAACCCGCCGCGCGCGAGGGCCGTGCATGCGGTATGCGCGGCGGGTTTTCGCGGCTTCGATGGGTTCGTGCCGTCGTGCGTATCGGCGCGGCGGCCGGATTCGTCCGACAGCGTGGTCGTGTATGCCGCCATCCATGTATTGCCGAAGCGCCGCGTGCAGTAGGCGCCGCGAAGCGGGGCGCCCGCCGCGCATGTGAACCGCGCGGCGCATACGCGAGTTTCCGCATCTCCGATTCATGCGAGCCGTCATGCTTACCAGCGCGACGGCCGGTTGACTGCCCGTGTCGCGATCCGACACGGGCGGACTTGCAGGGCCGGCGTGGCGTGTATTGCGCCTCCCGATCCGATCGAAACAAAACCAGGCCAATTGGCCAGAACCATCCCGGACGACCCATGCTGACCGATCCAGCAAAGTATGGCGATGCCCGCGGCGCGACGCCCGACCGGCTGCGCACGGCCGCGTGGTTGCAGTACCTGATCGACCATCTCGACACGGCGGTTTGCGCGATGGCGGCAACCGGCGTGGGCGACGCGACCGTCGCCGCTTCGCACGCGATCCGTGCGGGCGCAGGCGCGAACCTCTCCCGCGAAGCGACTGCGGTTCTTCATCGGCTCGTCCCGTGGATCGCGGCGGACGGCGGCGGTTGCGCATGCGACCCGACCGATCCGCCCGGCGCGTGCTCGCATGTGCCTTCGGTCCAGCAACTCGCCGAGGCCGAGCGTTGCTGCCCCGGCTCGCGCGCCGTATTCGACACCGCGCACGGCGTGATCGATGCATGCACGTTCGACGATCCCGACGTCGGCTGGGCCGCGCTTGAACGGATTGCCGATGGCGTCGAATGCGCAGGCCGCGACTCGGGCGCGCGCATCGCGGCTCGACATGACGGGCGGTGCGAGACGCCGCCTGCAAAGAACCTGAGAGACAGGCTGGCCGCTATCGCGGCAACACCGACTCGTCCCGGCGCGGTCATCGATGCGACCGTGTTGCGCTTATGCGGCCCGCGCGACGACGCGGCGCGCGTCGACGAGATGGCTGCGCTCGCGATGTTCGCGGCCGAACTCGCCGCGGGCAACGGCGTTTCCGTTCAGGCGTACGGCGGTCGGCACAACTTCGTCGCGCAAGCGATCAGAACGCATCGCACCGATCTCGCGTCGAAGGACGGGCTGCTTGCTGCACTTGCCGTGTGCCGGCTCGATCGACTCGTCGGCGCCGGCAGCTTCTGGGCCTGCTACCTGCTGGCGGGCATCGTGATCGCCGCGCCGGGGACGGTTCGGGAAATCGGCCACCGGTTTTGGGGCGACACATGGCAAACGTGGCTCGACCACGTGCTCGCATGGCCGGCGGTCAGCCGCTTCGGGGTGAAGGAAGATGTGGCATTCGACCGCCTGCGTGACGCGATGAGCCTGACGTCGCGCAGGAACCCGATCGTCCGTGCCAAGCGGATGCGGGGTGTTTCGGCAGCCCGGCCACGCAGCGCAAACGAGAAGGCGCAATGAAATGCGGCTCGCGGCGAGAACGCCGCGAGCCGCGCGGGTGGTATCGCGGCGCCCGGGCAGGCGCCTGCCTGCATCAGACCGTCTCGGGTTGCCGCACGGCCTTCGCGACATTCCTTGCCGGTGCGCCGTTCGCGACGAAGTACGGCACGTCGACCCGCGCGAGCGGCGTGCGGCCGCGGATCTTGTCGGCGATCTTCTCGGCGATCATGATCGTCGGCGCGTTCAGGTTGCCGGTCGTGATGATCGGCATGATCGACGCGTCGACGACGCGCAGCCCTTCGAGTCCGTGCACGCGGCCTTCTTCATCGACCACCGCCATGTCGTCGTAACCCATCTTGCACGAGCACGACGGATGGAATGCGGTTTCGGCGCGGGCGCGCACGAATGCGTCGAGTTCCTTGTCGGTCTTGCAGTCGGCGCCCGGATTCAACTCGCGGCCGCGATAGCGGTCGAGCGCAGGCTGTCGCATGATCTCGCGCGTCGCGCGGATCGCATCGCGGAACTCGCGCCAGTCGAGCGCTTCGGCCATGTAGTTGAACAGGATGCTCGGATGGTCGTTCGGATCGCGCGAGCGCAGCTTCACGCGGCCGCGGCTTGGCGAACGCATCGAGCCGACGTGCGCCTGGAAACCGTGCATCTCGATCGCGTTCGAGCCGTTGTAGTTGATCGCCACCGGCAGGAAGTGGTACTGGATGTTGGGCCACGGATCGTCGTCGCGCGTGCGGATGAAGCCGCCCGCCTCGAAGTGGTTGCTCGCGCCGAGGCCCGTGCCGTTCAGCATCCATTCGAGGCCGATCTTCGGCTGGTTCCACCACTTGAGCGCCGGGTACAGCGAGACGGGCTCCTTGCACTCGTACTGGATGTACATCTCCAGGTGGTCCTGCAGGTTCTGGCCGACGCCGGGCAGGTCGAGCACGATGGGAATGTCGAGTGCCTTCAGCCATGCGCCGGGGCCGACGCCCGAGCGCTGCAGCAGTTGCGGCGATGCGATCGCGCCGCTGCACACGAGCACTTCGCGACGCGCATGCGCGGTCGCGCGCTCGCTGCCGCGCAGGTAGGTGACGCCCGACGCGCGCTTGCCGTCGAACAGGATGCGGTCGGCGAGCGCGTGCGTGACGATCTCGAGGTTCGGCCGCGCCTTCGCCTGGTCGAGGTAGCCGCGCGCGGTGCTCGCGCGGCGGCCCTTCGGCGTGACGGTGCGGTCCATCGGTCCGAAGCCTTCCTGCTGGTAACCGTTCAGGTCGTCGGTGCGCGGATAGCCGGCCTGCACGCCCGCGTCGACCATCGCTTCGAACAGCGGGTTCACGCCCGGCTTGCTGGTCGTGACCGACACGGGGCCGCTGCCGCCGTGATAGTCGTTCGGGCCGACGTCGCGCGTCTCGGCTTTCTTGAAGTACGGCAGGCAGTCGAGATACGTCCAGTTCTCGAGGCCCTTGTGCGTCGACCAGTTGTCGTAGTCGAGCGCATTGCCGCGGATGTAGCACATCCCGTTGATCAGCGACGAGCCGCCGAGCCCCTTGCCGCGGCCGCATTCCATCCGGCGGTTGTCCATGTGCGGCTCGGGATCGGTCTCGTACGCCCAGTTGTAGCGGCGGCCCTGCAGCGGATAGGCGAGGGCGGCCGGCATCTGCGTGCGGAAGTCGAAGCGGTAGTCGGGGCCGCCCGCTTCGAGCAGCAGCACCGTGACGTCCGGATCTTCCGTCAGGCGCGTTGCGAGCACGTTGCCCGCGGAACCCGCGCCGCAGATGATGTAGTCGTATTCGCGTGTCGTCATGACGGATCTCCTTGTCTTAAAACACCGGGTTGTAGCGGCCGAGCTCGACCTGCACCGACTTGATGCGAGTGTAGTGCTCGAGCGTCGTGATGCCGTTCTCGCGCCCGACACCGGATTGCTTGTATCCGCCAACCGGCATTTCGGCCGGCGACTCGCCCCACGTGTTGATCCAGCAGATGCCGGCTTCGAGGCGATGGATCGTGCGGTGCGCACGCGACAGGTTCTCGGTCACGACCCCGGCCGCGAGCCCGTAGTGCGTGTCGTTCGCACGCGCGATCACTTCGTCCTCCGATTCGAAATCGAGGATGCTCATCACCGGCCCGAAGATTTCCTCGCGCACGATCTTCATGTCGTCGCGGCAATCGCCGAACACGGTCGGCGCGACGTACTGGCCGCTGCCGAAATGGCCGTCGGTCAGGCGCGTGCCGCCCGCGAGCAGCTTCGCGCCTTCGGCCTTGCCGCTCTCGATGAAGCCGAGCACCTTGTCGAGCTGCGCGGCCGACACGAGCGGGCCGAAGTTGGTGTCGGCGTCGGTCGGCTTGCCGACGCGGATGCGCTTCACACGTTCGAGCACCTTCTGCGTGAAGGCGTCCTTGATCGAGCGGTGCACGAACACGCGCGTGCCGTTCGTGCAGACCTGGCCCGAGCTGAAGAAGTTGGCGGTGACCGCGATGTCGGCCGCGCGGTCGAGGTCGGCATCGTCGAACACGATCAGCGGCGACTTGCCGCCAAGCTCCATCGTCACTTCCTTCAGCGACGAGGCGCCGGCCAGCGACATCACCTTCTTGCCGGTTTCGACGCCGCCGGTGAACGACACCTTCGCGATGTCCGGATGGCCGGTGAGCAGCGCGCCGACCGAGCCGTCGCCCTGCACGACGTTGAACACGCCGGCCGGCACGCCGGCTTCCGTATAGATTTCCGCGAGCTTCAGCGCGGTCAGCGGCGTGACTTCGCTCGGCTTGAACACCATTGCGTTGCCGGCCGCGAGCGCGGGCGCCGTCTTCCAGCAGGCGATCTGGATCGGGTAGTTCCACGCGCCGATGCCCGCGCACACGCCGAGCGGCTCGCGGCGCGTATAGACGAACGACTCGGCGCGCAGCGGCACCTGCAGCCCTTCGATCGCGGTCGCGAGGCCCGCGTAGTACTCGATCACGTCCGCGCCGGTGACGATGTCGACCGCGAGCGTCTCGCCGATCGGCTTGCCGGTGTCGCGCGTTTCGATGGCCGCGAGTTCGTCGTTGCGTTCGCGCAGCAGGTCGACCGCGCGGCGCAGGATGCGCGAGCGCTGCATCGCGGTCATCGCGGCCCATTCGCGCTGGCCGTCCCGAGCGGACGCCACGGCGCGGTCGACGTCGGCCGCGCTCGCCTGCTGCACCTGCGCGAGCAGTTCGCCGGTGGCGGGATCGAAGGTGTCGAAAGTCTTGCCGCTGGTGGCGTCGACGTAACCGCCGCCGATGTAGAGGCGCTGCAAACCGTATACGGACATGAGGATCTCCTTGAGGGCGACTGCGTGACGCGTCAGTCGGACGCGAGCAGCAGGTCGATGTAATCGTGGGCGAGCTTCAACGCGGCTCGGGTGTCGATCGGGCCGCCGGCGAGTGCGCCGCGCAGCCACAGGCCGTCGATCAGCGCGGCGAGGCCGCTGGCGGCTTCGCGCGCTTTCGTCCGCGGCAATGCTTTCGCGAACTCGGCGCACAGGTTCGAATGAAGGCGCCGCGTGTTCACGTGCTGCAGGCGCTTGAGCATCGGGTCGTGCATGCTCTGCGACCAGAATGCGAGCCACGTCTTCATCACCGGCGCGCTGACCTGCGTGTCGTCGAAGTTCGCGGCGACGACCGCGCGCAGCCGCGAACGCGGGTCCTTGCGTGCGGCGACGCGGCGACGCGTGGTGGCCGACCACAGGTCGCGCAGCACATGCCGCATCGTCGCTTCGAGCAGGCCGTCCTTGTCGCCGAAGTAATGGCTGACGATGCCCGTCGAGATGTTCGCGCGTTGCGCGACCGATGCGAGCGTCGTGCCGGGCAGGCCCGCTTCGTCGATCGAGCGCAGCGTGGCGTCGATCAACTGTGCGCGGCGTATCTCCCGCATTCCGACCTTCGGCATCACGACTCCCTTCGCCCGGGCGGGCCGTCCATGGAAGTCGAGAGCTTATCGGTTTTTTATTGATCGTTCAATCAACAAAAAATCGGGGCCGAACGAGGTGCGGTGTTCTAAACGGGGCACGGTCGTTCGTCGCGAGCGTCATGTGCAGGTGCGGAAAAACGCCTTGAAAGAACGTTAATTAAGTTTGAATCTGTTTAAAACGGTTCATGAAAAAATGACGCAATGCGATGGACCGTTTCCACGTCCGTTTCTATTACAAATCGAAAGAGTGTCGAAATCTGCAACATTATTCACGATGTGAAATTGTCAAATCGGATTGTGAAGATGCGCAGTTTTCTAAAAACCGTTTCAATCGGTCGATTGAAATGACGTAATTAATTGAAAACAATGAGTATTTGTGGATTTATGAATGCCGGTGTGGACTGCTCGCAAACGATTGCGTTCGTTCTTTTTGGGATTCCGCATACCATAGAAATTGATGAAAAAATTTGAATCCGGCGTATTTCCGGGCCGAGTAGAGGGATTTTTGGAATGACTTGAGTCAGTAATGTCGACCGTATTAGTATGGCGCCGCACTACGAGGAATGAATGGCGCCGCCGGTCATTGCCGCGGTGCGTCGGCAATGGCCGCGCGGACGGATCGCGCGCCCGGCCGGCGCCAGCCATTGCGCACCTGCAGCATGCCGCGACGTCGAGACGCCGCATCCACCGGAGAACGACGATGCCGACCGAAAAACACGTGGTCCCGCTGCCGAATGGTCTGAAGGTCTACGTCGAACGGAACGTGTTCGACCCGGCGTTCGACACGGCAATGCTCGTCAACGGCGCGCTCGCGACGACCGCGTCGTTCGGCCAGACCGTCCAGTATCTCGGCGAGCGGATGAACACGATCTGCTTCGACCTGCCGTATGCGGGGCAGTCGCGCCAGCACAATCCCGGCTGCTTCATCCTGACCAAGGACGACGAAGCCGCGATCCTCCAGTACCTGGTCGAGCGCTTCGCGCCGTCGTTCCTCGTGTCGGTGTCGTGGGGCGGCGTCGCGTCGCTGTTCGCGCTCGCGCGCGGCTGCCCGAGCGTGCGGCGCGCGGCGATCTGTTCGTTCTCGCCGTTCCTGAACGACGCGATGGTCGACTACGTGACGCGCGCCCGCGACCACATCGCGGCCGGCGAGAACCTGAAGGCCGCGCAGTTGCTGAACGACACCGTCGGCCGTTATCTGCCGCGCATCATGAAGCTGTACAACTACCGGTATCTGACGCGCCTGCCGCGCGACGAGCAGGACCAGGTCGCGTTCCACGTCGACCAGATCCTGTCGCTGCAGCCCGAGCGCTATTTCAGCGAATTCGCGAACATCGGCTGCGAGCTGCTGTTCCTGAACGGCGAGCGCGACGAATACACGACGCCGGCCGACGTGCGGCAACTCGGCGCGCACGTGGCGCGCGCGCGGTTCGCGACGGTGCCGGACGCCGGCCACTTCCTCGACATCGAAGGCCGTGCGCAGCGCGAATACACCCGTGCCGCGTTGCTCGATTTCTTCTGTGGCGAAGCGTCCGTCGCGGCCGGCATCGCACGTGCGACCGCGCCGGCGTGCATACCCGCACCGATGCACGCGCTGTCGTCGTGACGCCATCCGCCGCGCATCGCGTTCGTCCCGCGTATCCGAATTCCCATCCCAACGAGGCAGGCCAGCCGTGAATATCGTTCAGACCATCGCCATCGTCGTTCCGTGGGCCGCGTGGCTCGCGTACTGGATCGCCACGTCGCAGGGAGTCAAGACGACCGTGCGCAAGGAGGCGTCGCGCTCGCGCACGCTGCAGTCGATTCCGCTGATCGTCGGCGGCGCGCTGATCATCCTGCCCGATCCGTCGTGGCAGGCGCTCGTGCCCGACTGGCAGCGCTTCGGGCTGCAGGCGCAGTGCGGGCTCGCGGTGCTGGTGGCCGGCCTGCTGTTTTCGGTGTGGGCGCGGCTGCATCTCGGCACGAACTGGAGCGTGTCGGTCACGCTGAAGGAAAACCACGAACTCGTGCGCACGGGGCCGTATGCGCTCGTGCGTCATCCGATCTACACCGGCTGCCTGATCGCGCTGGTCGGCGCCGCGCTGATCGGCGGCGAATGGCGCGGTGCGATCGGCGTGCTGCTCGTGTTCGCGTCGCTCGCGTACAAGGTGCGCGTCGAGGAGAGCTGGCTGACCGGATATTTCGGGCCGGCGTATACGCAGTACCGCCGCGAGGTCGCGGCGCTGATCCCCGGCTTCTACTGACACCCGCGAGGCGCGCGATGGCGAAGATGATCGTGACCGCGATCGGCTCGGCGGGCGACGTGCATCCGCTGCTCGGCGTCGCGCGCACGCTCGCCGCGCGCGGTCACGACGTCGTGTTCTGCACGCATGCGCCGTTCGAGGCGGCCGTGCGCCGCTGCGGGTTCGCGTTCGTGCCGGTCGGCACCGCGGCGGAATACGACGCGGCGATGGCGAACCCCGCGCTGTGGGATCCGCGCACGTCGTTCCGCACGCTGTGGCAGGTGATCGCGCCGACGTTGCGCCCGCATTACGATGCGCTGCGCGCGCTGACCGATGCCGACACGGTGCTGGTCGGCACGCTGTGGGCGTTCTCCGCGCGCTTCATGCAGGAACTGCACGGCACGCCGTACGTGTCGGTGCAGGTGTCGCCGTCGACACTGCTGTCCGCGCATGCGCCGCCCACTCACCCGCGCCTGACGATTCCCGCGCGCTGGCCGCTGCCGGTGAAATCGGCGCTGATGACGCTGATCGAGCGGCAGGTGCTCGACCGCGTGTGCGGCCCCGCGCTCGACGCGGTACGCCGCGAGCTCGGGCTGCCACCCGCGCGGCGCGTGCTCGGCCGCTGGCTGCATTCGACCGACGGCGTGCTGTGCCTGTTCCCCGGCTGGTTCGCGCCGCCGCAGCCCGACTGGCCGTCGAATCATCTGCAAAGCGGTTTTCCGTTGTTCAACGATATCGCGACACCCGACGATGATGTGGCACTCGATGCGTTTCTCGCGGCCGGCGAAGCCCCGGTCGTGTTCACGGCCGGGTCGACGCTCGTCGATCATGCGGCGTATGCGCGTGCGGTGGCGGACGCGCTGCGCGCGACCGGCGCGCGCGGCATCCTGCTGACGCCGCACGATGCGGCGCCCGGCGGCGACCGGCTGCTCGTGCGCCGCTTCGTGCCGATGCGCACGTTGCTGCCGCGTTGCCGCGCGCTCGTGCATCACGGCGGGATCGGCACGGCGGCGCTCGCGTGCGAAGCCGGCATCGTGCAGGTCGTCACGCCGTTCGCGCACGATCAGTTCGACAACGCGCAGCGCGTCGTCGCAAACGGCTGCGGCGTGCGGGTCGACGGCCCGCTCGACGGCGCGCGGCTCGGCGCGGCGCTCGCGCGCGTACTCGACGAACCCGCGTTCGCGGTGCATGCGGAACGTACGCGCGCGCTGCTCGCGGCCGCGCCGGACGGCTGCGACGCGGCCGCCGGTTTCATCGAACGGTTCGTGCCCAGGCGCGGGCGCCTGGCCGCGCGGGCCGATGTCGCGGTGGCCGGCGCATGAGCGCCGCGTCGCCGCTTCACGACGGGCCCGTCGCGCCGTCCGCGTTCGACGCGCCGGCGCCCGCGCCCGCGCCCGCGGCGCAGCCGGTGCGCGGCATCCGGCTCGCGCTGCTGACGTTCGCGCTGTCGCTCGCGACCTTCATCGAGGTGCTCGACTCGACCGTGACGAACGTCGCGGTGCCGGCGATCTCGGGCAGTCTCGGCGTATCGAACAGCCAGGGCACGTGGGTGATCAGTTCGTATTCGGTCGCGGCCGCGATCGCGGTGCCGCTCACCGGCTGGCTGGCCCGCCGCGTCGGCGAGCTGCGGCTGTTCGTCGGCGCGGTGCTGCTGTTCACGCTGACGTCGCTGCTGTGCGGGCTCGCGCGCGACCTGCACGTGCTCGTGATCTGCCGCGCGCTGCAGGGATTGTGTTCGGGGCCGATGGTGCCGCTGTCGCAGACGATCCTGCTGCGCACCTTTGCGCCGACCAAACGCACGATCGCGCTCGCGCTGTGGGCGATGACGGTGCTGCTCGCGCCGATCTTCGGGCCGGTGGTCGGCGGCTGGATCGTCGACAACTTCTCGTGGCCGTGGATCTTCCTGATCAATTTGCCGATCGGGCTGTTCTCGTTCGCGGTCTGCACCGCGATGCTGCGCCCCGACGCGCAGCGCGGCGCGGCCGGCCCGATCGACGTGCCGGGCATCGTGCTGCTCGTGATCGGCGTCGGCTCGCTGCAGGCGATGCTCGATCTCGGCCACGACCGCGGCTGGTTCGATTCGCCGCTGATCGTCACGCTCGCGGTGGTCGCGGCGCTCGCGATCGTGTCGCTGCTGATCTGGGAAGCGGGCGAAGCGCATCCCGTGGTCGACCTGAGCCTGTTTCGCGACCGCACGTTCTCGTTCTGCGTGCTGATCATCTCGCTCGGGATGATGAGCTTCTCCGTGGTCGGCGTGGTGTTTCCGCTGTGGATGCAGGCCGTGATGGGCTACAACGCGTTTCATGCGGGGCTCGCGACCGCGTCGCTCGGCGTGCTCGCGCTCGTGTTCTCGATCCTCGTCGGGCTGCATGCGCACCGCTTCGACGCGCGGGTGCTCGCGACGTTCGGCTTTCTCGTGTTCGCCGCCGTGCTCGCATGGGACGCGCATTTCACGCTGAAGATGACGTTCGCGCAGATCGCGGCACCCGGGTTGATCCAGGGCATCGGGCTGCCGTGCTTCTTCATCCCGCTGACCGCCGCGACGCTGTCGCGCATTCCGGACGACCGGCTCGCCGCCGCGTCGAGCCTGTCGAATTTCCTGCGCACACTGTCGGCCGCGTTCGGCACCGCGATGAGCGTGACGCTGTGGGACAACCGCGCGACCTATCACTACGACGTCGTGTCGCAATCGGTCACGCATGCGTCGGCGAACACGCAACGCTTCGTGCATGCGCTGAACGCGATGGGCGTGGACGGCGTGCGCGAGCTGACGACGCTGCACCACGTCGTGATGCAGCAGGCCTACATGATGGCGACCAACGACATGTTCTGGATGGCGAGCATGACGTGTCTCGCGCTCGCGGCGATGATGTGGCTGACGCGCCCCAAGCGCGGCGCGGCCGCGTCGTTCGGGCATTGAGGAGCGGACCATGACGACACTCGGCGCACTCGTGATCCTGTATCACCCGAGCGACGCGCAGCTCGACGCGCTGCGCGGATGGCGGCACGCGTGCGACGCGCTGCTCGTCGTCGACAACACGCCGCAGCCCGATGCGCGGGCTCGTGAACTGTGCGCACGCGAAGGCATCGCGCTGCTGCATCACGGCAATCGCGGCGGCATCGCGGGGGCGTACAACGCGGGGCTCGCGGCGCTGTTTCGCGACCGCGTCGACGCAGTCGCGCTGTTCGACCAGGATTCGTCGGTGCCGGCCGCGTATTTCCCGACGATGCGCGACGTCTGCGCGGGGCTCGCGGGGCGCGCGTTCCTGGCCGGCCCGCGCATCTTCGACGAGAACGCGCGCAGCTTCCTGCCCGAACTCGCGACCAACGGCATCGGCTTGCGCCGCCTGCGCATCGAGCCGGGCACGCCGATGCAGCGCTGCGCATTCCTGATCTCGTCCGGCTGCGTCGTGTCGCGCGACGCGTTCGACGTGCTCGGCCGGTTCGACGAGACGCTGTTCATCGATCACGTCGATACCGAATACAGCTTCCGCGCGCTGGCGCGCAACGTGCCGCTCTACGTCGTGCCGTCGCTGGTGCTGCCGCACCGGATCGGCGCGAAGCAGCGGCACGCGATCGGCCCTTTTGAAATGACGTCGATGAATCACTCGTGGCAACGGCGCTACTACAGCGCGCGCAATGCGGTGCAGCTCGGGATGCAGTACGGACTGCGCTTTCCGGTGGCGCTCGTGCCGAACCTGCTGACCGTGTGGCAGGTCGTGCAGATCGCGCTCGTCGAGCGCGACAAGCGCGCGAAGCTGGCCGGCATCCTGTTCGGCGTCGCGGACGGCCTGTTCGGCCGGCTCGGCCCGCTCGAGCGCACGCGGCCGCGTCTGGCCGCGCGGGCGCAGCGCGTTCGACAGGGGTGACGATGCAGCCGACGAAGCAAGCGGCGGGTGTGCCGCGGGGCGTGAAGGGCGGTTCGTTGATCGCGGCGGCCGCCGCGGCAATGCTCGCACTGGGCGGGTGCGTGCCGTCGGGCTTCCTGCCGTCGCTGTCGCTGCGTGCGCCGGCCGACGATGCGCTCGTGCATACCGCCGGCCCGGGCGCGAACGGCGCGTGGCCGGCGCCCGACTGGGTGAAGCAGTTGCAGGACCCGCAGCTCGACGATCTGGTCGCCGAGGCGTCGCAGCACAACCCCGACCTGCAGGTCGCGCAGGCGCGGCTGAGGATCGCGCAGGCGCAGCTTCAGCAGTTCGATTCGCTGACCGGGCTGACCGGCACGGCCGGCGCGACGATCAGCCGCGCGCGGATGCCGAAGCCCGGCGACATCGCCGACGTGACGGCCGGCGGCTATCGCGTGCCGGTGCAGATTTTCGGTGATCCGAACGTGTCGCCGTCGTCGATCTTCGTCGGGCTGAACTACCAGCTCGATTTGTGGGGCAAGAACCGCGCGGCGACGAAGAGCCTGATGTCGTTGCGCGACGCGGCCGGCGTCGAGGCCGAGCAGGTGCGGCTCACGCTCGCCGTCGCGATCGTCACCGTGTATTGCCAGCTCGACCAGGCGTACGCGGTGCGCGACCTGTTGCAGCAGAAGCTGAAGATCAGCCAGCGCGTGACGGCCGTGCTGCGCGAGCGCACCGCGCGCGGCCTCGACAACGCGTACGACGCGAGCGATGCGTCGATCAAGCGCAGCCGCCTGCTCGAACAGATCGCGCTGAACGACGAGCAGATCAAGCTCGCGCAACTGCAACTCGGCGTGCTGTCCGGCCGTGGCCCGGAGCGCGGGCTCGCGCTGCAGCGGCCGCGCGTCGGCGCGTTCGCGGGCGGCGCGGTGCCGGCGCGGCTGCCGGCCGATCTGCTCGGCCGCCGGCCCGACATCGTCGCCGCGCGGCTGCGGGTCGAGGCCGCGTTCGCGAATGCCGACTCGACGCGCGCGCAGTTCTATCCGGACGTGAACCTCGTCGCGCTCGGCGGTGTGTTCGCACTGACGCCCGCGTCGCTGTTCTCGCGCGATTCGCTCGCGGGCTCCGTCGGCCCGGCGATTTCGCTGCCGATCTTCGACCGCGGCCGGCTGAAGGCGAAGCTCGGCGCGGACGTCGCGCAAGCCGACGTCGCGATCGGGTTGTACAACAAGACCGTCGACGACGCGCTCGGGCAGGTCGCGCAACTCGTCACGTCGCTGCAGACGTCGCAGACGCTCGTCGCGCAGCAGCAGGACGCGGTCGCGGCCGCGCAGAAGATCGTGCAGATCGCGGCGGACCGGCATCGGCGCGGCGTGCTGATGCAGAAGGACGTCGATGTCGCGGATCTCACGCTGATCGACGAGCGCACGCAGATGATCGCGTTGCTCGGCAAGCAGCGCATGCTCCGCGTGGGGTTGATCGGCGCGCTGGGCGGCGGGTTCGATGCGGGCGCAACGGTCGCGCAGGCGCAGACGCCGGCCGTGCATCGGGCGCGCGGCGGGGCGGCCCGGCGCGGGGCCGCGACTGCCGTGGCCGCGAACCGGGCGACGGTGGCGGGGCCTTCGAACGACTCGCCGGCGGCCAGTACGGCGCGCACGGCGATGTCGCCGGCCTTCGCCACGACGCGGGCCGCGCCCGCCCCTGAATCCGCGCGACGCGACGACACGGCGCGCCCGTCGACGATCGGCGCGACCCGTCCCGACGCAGCGCCTCGCGGCACGCCCGTGCTCGCGCGCACGGCCGCGGCGAGTCCGGCGCGGAGCGCGTCGCCGATGCCCGCGATTCCCGTCTTCCAGCACGATCGTCTGATCGTTACGCAAAGCGACTGATGCACCACGACAACCTTCATTCCGCCGCGCCGCCTGCCGCGCTGAACGACCCGGCCCTCGATGCGCACCGCGCGACGCGCCGCAAGCGCTTCACCGTGTTCTTCGCGATCGTGCTGCTGGCCGCGATCGCATGGACCGCGTACTGGCTGTTGAGCGACCGCTATTACGAAGACACCGACGACGCGTACGTCGCGGGCAGCATCGTGCAGGTCGCCGCGCAGATCCCGGGCGCCGTGACCGACGTGGTGGTCGCCGATACGCAGGCCGTGCGCGCCGGGCAGGCGCTCGTGCGGCTCGACGACACCGAGGCGTCCGTCGCATTCGCGCAGGCGAAGGCGCAGCTCGCGCAGGCCGTGCGCCAGGTCGCGAACGCGAAGATCTCGAACACGATGTACGTCGAGGCCGTGAATGCGCGGCGCGCCGACCTGTCGCTGGCGCAGCGCGCGCTCGCCGCGCGTTCGGGTGCATCAGTCGAGATCGTCGCGCCCGAAGAACTGGCACGGGCCCGCGCGGCCGTGGCCGGTGCGCAGGCGAACCTTGCGGCCGCGCAGGCGCAACTCGACGCGGCGCGCGCGCTCGGCGGCAAGCTGCCCGTCGACGAAAGCCCGGCCGTCGTGCAGGCGGCCGCGCAGTTCAAGCTCGCGTACCGGAACCTGAAGCGCACGACGATCGTCGCGCCCGTCGACGGCACGGTCGGGCAGCGCTCGGTGCAGGTCGGCCAGCAGGTCGGGCCCGGCGTGCCGCTGATGTCGATCGTGCAGCTCGACCGGCTGTGGATCGAGGCGAATTTCAAGGAAGGGCAGATTCGCCACATGCGCGTCGGGCAGCCAGTCGAGGTCGTGTCGGATCTCTACGGCTCGCGCATCGCCTATCGCGGCCGCGTGCAGGGCTTCTCGGCGGGCACGGGCAGCGCGTTCTCGATGCTGCCGTCGCAGAACGCGGCCGGCAACTGGATCAAGGTCGTGCAGCGCGTGCCGGTCGTGATCGCGCTCGATCCGCGCGATCTCGCCGCGCATCCGCTGCGCGTCGGGCTGTCGATGCGCGCGACGGTCGACACGCACGACCGCAACGGCCACGCGCTCGACAGCGAGCCGCCGACGCCCGCCGTCAGCACGCGCGTGCACGACGGCGTCGCGAGCGACGCGGAAGCGGCCGCCGCCGCGATCATCCGCGAGAATCAGGGCGGGTAGCGCCGGCCCGTCGAGGTTGGGCCGGCCGCAAGGGCCGGTCCGGCCCCCGGTAGATTCCCGCCCGACTTTTGTATTTCCGCCATCGATGTCGGCGCCGATCAAACGCATGTCGCGTTTGAGACATCGGCGCCCCTGCCTCCCGGACTACTCTCGAACAGCACGTTGCGCGTGCGCCGCAAGGGCCGGCGCGCCGCGGCGCCATCCAACGAGACATGGAGACAATACGATGAGCAGCAATCGAGGTGTCGTCTATCTTGGACCGGGCCAGGTCGAAGTCCAGAAAATCGATTATCCGAAGATGGTCGACCCGAGCGGCCGCGCGATCGGCCACGGCGTGATCCTGAAAGTGGTCAGCACGAACATCTGCGGCTCCGACCAGCACATGGTGCGCGGCCGGACGACCGCGCCGGTCGGCCTCGTGCTCGGTCACGAGATCACCGGCGAAGTGGTCGAAGTGGGCCGCGACGTCGAGACGCTGAAGCTCGGCGATCTCGTGTCGGTGCCGTTCAACGTCGCGTGCGGCCGCTGCGCGATGTGCAAGGACACGCATACGGGCGTGTGCCTGAACGTGAACCCGTCGCGTGCCGGCGGCGCGTACGGCTACGTCGACATGGGCGGCTGGATCGGCGGCCAGGCCGAGTACGTGCTCGTGCCGTATGCCGATTTCAACCTGCTGAAATTCCCGGATCGCGACCAGGCGATGGCGAAGATCCGTGACCTGACCTGCCTGTCCGACATTCTGCCGACCGGTTATCACGGTGCGGTGAGCGCCGGCGTGAAACCCGGTTCGACGGTCTATATCGCGGGCGCGGGCCCGGTCGGGATGGCGGCGGCCGCATCGGCTCGCCTGCTCGGCGCGGCCGTGACGATCGTCGGCGACATGAACGCGGAACGTCTCGCGCATGCGCGGGCGATGGGGTTCGAGACGGTCGATCTGTCCAAGGACGCGTCGCTCGGCGAGCAGATCGAGCAGATCCTCGGCGTGCCCGAGATCGACTGCGCGGTCGATTGCGTCGGCTTCGAGGCGCACGGCCACGGCTCGTCGGGCCATGCGGAGGAAGCGCCCGCGACGGTGCTGAACTCGCTGATGGAAATCACGCGCCCGGCCGGCGCGATCGGCATCCCGGGCCTGTACGTGACGGACGATCCGGGCGCGAAGGACAAGGCCGCGCAGCACGGCAGCCTGAGCATCCGCTTCGGCCTCGGCTGGGCGAAGTCGCATTCGTTCTTCACGGGCCAGACGCCGGTGCTCAAGTACAACCGCAACCTGATGCAGGCGATCCTGTTCGACCGGCTGCCGATCGCGAAGATCGTCAACGTCGAAGTGATCTCGCTCGATCAGGCGCCGGAAGGGTACAAGAAGTTCGACGGCGGCGCGCCGCGCAAATTCGTCATCGACCCGCATGGGTTGCTGGCGGCGTGATGCACTAGCGTTCGACACGCGCCACACGAAGCGGGCGGTTCCGGAAACGGGCCGCCCGTTTTCGTTGCCGGAGCAAAGGCGGGGCCGCGCAATTGCTGCGATAATCATCGCCCGTTCCCGAACCCTCCACCGCCGCGCGGCGGCGCTCCACGGATGGCCAAGTCACTTCCCCTCGCCGCGTTGCACACGTTCGTCGAAGTGGCGCGTTGCGGCAGCATGAAACAGGCGGCCGACCTGCTCTGCATTTCGCCGGGCGCCGTCAGCCAGCATGTCCGCAATCTCGAGGATCGCCTCGCCGTGCGCCTGTTCGAGCGCACCGGCCGCGAACTCGAGCTGACCGGCACCGGCCGCGCGCTGTTCGACCAGCTCGCCGGCGGCTTCAACGAGATCGAGGCCGCGTGGGCGAGCGTGCACGGCGCGAACCGGCGCATCGTCCGGCTCGCGGTGACGACCACCGCGTCGTTCGCGAACACGTGGCTCGTGCAGCGGCTCGGTTCGTTCCATGCCGCGTACCCCGAAATCGAAATCACCGTCGAGACGCGCGCGCAACTGGTCGACTTGCGCCGCGACTACGTCGACGTCGCGATCCGGCACGGGCTGGGCCGCTATCCCGGGCATGCATCGTTCCGCATCTGGACGCCGGAGCTGTGGCCCGTGTGCAGCCCGCAACTGCTGGATCCCGCGCGCCCGATCGACGCCCCCGCCGATTGCCTGTCGTACCCGCTGCTGCAGGACGCCGACCGCGCCGACTGGGTGCTGTGGCTGCGCACGCAGGGCATCGAGGACGCACGCGCGCCGCGCGGCGCGAGCTTCAGCGAGGATGCGTTGCTGATCAGGGCCGCGGTCGCCGGGCAGGGCATCGCGCTGGTGCGCGACATCTATGCGCGCGACGAAGTCGCGGCCGGGCGGCTGGTTCGCGTGCTGGCGCGGCCCTGGCCGACCGAGTTTTCTTATTACGTCGTATGCAGCGAAGTGCGCCAGCACGAGTGGAAGATCGCCGCGTTCCGCGACTGGCTGGCGCGGGAGATCGGCCGCGACGAGCGCGACGCCTCCGATCTACTGGCTTGACCCGCGCACGGCAGCCGAGGCGAAGCCCTTGAGCTTGCCGGTCGCGAGCGCCGTGCCGAGCAGGATGATCGCGCACCCGGCGACCGTCTGCACGGTGATCGTCTCGTGCAGGAAGATCGCGCCCCACACCACGCCGAAGACCGGAATCAGGAACGTGACCGACGCCGCGTATTGCGCGCCCGCACTGCGAAGCAGCCCGAAATACAGCAGGTAGGCCACCGCCGTGCAGATCGCGCCGAGCAACACCACCGCGATCCATGCGGACGCATGCACGGGACCGTGCGGCCACATCGGCAGCGCGAGCGGCACGAGTGCGACGGCCGCGAACAACTGGCTGCCGAACGCGGACACGAACGGCCGCACGTTCGCGAGCTTGCGCTTCGAGTAATGCGCCGCGAACCCGTACGACAGCGTCGCGAGCATCGCGGCGGCGATCGCGCTCGGCGCGCCGGGCGTGCCGGTGCCGAGCGCCGAACCGGCGAGCACGACGACCCCGGCGAAGCCGAGCGCGAGGCCGATCGCCTGCGGTTTCGTCAGCGGCGCGCGCAGCCACACGTACGCGACGATCGCGGTCCACAGCGGGGTCGTTGCATTCAGGATCGAATCGGTGCCGGCCGTCACGAACAGGGCCGCATAGGTCAGCAGGCAGAATGGCAGCGCCGAGTTCGCGATGCCGACGACGAACAGCGGCACGACGTGCGCGCGGAATTCGTGCCGCGCTTGCGCATCGCGCAGCACCGGGGACAACAGCACGGCCGCGATCGCGACGCGCAATGCGATCAGCGGGACGACGCCGAATTCCGGCGCGCCCATGCGCATGAACAGGAAGGACGCGCCCCAGATGGCAGCCAGGGTCACGAGCTGCAGTGCATTCATCGACAGACTCCGTTCGGTGGATCGGACTGCGCCGGCGTGCGATACGCGCCGGCGCGGGCGAATGACCCATTGAACGTCATGCGTCCGTCGCGGCACAAACGAGGTTTCGTGAGGGGCGGTTTAGAAAATTGAATCGACGGGCACGCGGGCCCGGATCGCGCGCTCAGTGGCCGCGATAGAGCTTCGCGAGTTCGGCGTTGCTGGCCGCGGCGCGACGTGTCCGCCCGGTGTGCAGGCTGACGCGGCGGATCGCACGCGTGCGATGGGCGGTGTCGCGGTTGCCTTTCCAGTCGGCGACGCGGACCGCGCCGGTGCGCGTCCGGTCAGGCGCGCGCAACGACGGCGCGGCCTGTGCAACCGCCATCCGGCGCGCGGGTTTGCCGGCGAGCGGGGCGTCCTGTGGCGGATTGGCCAGTGGCGGACGGGCTGCCACCGCCGTTTCATCGGTCGAATGAAACGGGTAGACGGGTGCCGGCACGACCGGTATCAATGGCTCGTTCGACGCTTGAAGTACGGCTCCGGTCGCGACGGCGCCCGGCACACCGGAGCCCCGACAGACGGGATCGGCCTTGCAGGTCTGGTCGACCATCACGTAGCCGCCGACCAGCAGCACGAGCGTCAGTATGCTCAGGATTGGCGCGCTCGATGCGCGCGGCCGCTGGAAAGCCGCGTTGCGCAGCGCTCGGGCGACGCGCGACGACCATGTATGGAACGACCGCGGCGCATGCGCGGCACGCGCGTCGGCCGGTGTGTGGCCAATCGACTCGAACGGCCAGTTCCACTGACCGCAGACGGGGCAATGCTCGAGCGCGCGGAACGCCACGAAACCGCATTCGCGGCAGCGGCAGCAAGCGGCGTGCCGCGATTCGGCGCGCGTGTTCAGCACGGCCCGCCAGGCATCGCGCGCGCGGACACGCCGGTTGGGCAGGACGCGCATCGTCAGCGACCGGCGCGCGCCATCGTCGGGTTACACATCGGCGGTCGTTCGCATGCGGTGTTCATGTCATTCTCCATAACATCGGACGCGTGGAACCCGTTCGTCCGCGGCTGCCTGCCGCTTCATTCTTGGTCGTTCGCGCGTGAAACGCAAGGCGCATGTCGCGCGTCGCGTGCCGCACATTTCGTGCCGCCCGTCTCGTGCTAGCCGCCGTGCCGTTGCCGGGACGCGAGCGTGCCGAGCGTCTCCAGCGCGCGCTCGACGGCCGGTGTCCACGGCCGCCCGTAGTTGAGCCGCAGATAGCGGCGAAAGCCGCCGGTCGCGGAGAAGATCGGCCCGGGCGCGATGCTGACACCGCTCTCCATCGCGTCGTCGAACAGGTGCATCGCATCCATGTGCGGCGGCAGTTCGATCCACAGAAAATATCCGCCGCGCGGCGCGAACACTTCGGTGTCAGCCGGAAAATACGCGCGCACGGCCGACAGCATCTGAGCCTGGTGCGCGGCGAGATTGCGTCGCAGCTTGCGCAGGAACCGGTCGTATGCGCCGTCGCGCAGGTAACTCGAAATCGCCATCTGCGCGGGTACGTCGGCGGCCGGCCCGCTCGCGCCTTTGGCCTGACGGATCTGCCGCACGAAGCGGCCGGCCGCGACCCAGCCGATCCGGAACCCGGGCGCGAGACATTTCGAGAACGACCCGCAATGCAGGACGAGCCCGCTGTCGTCATACAGTTTCGCGGGGCGCGTGGGGGCCGTGCCGAACTGCAGTTCGCCATACACGTCGTCCTCGATCAGCGGCACGCCGCGCGACGCGAGCAGCTCGATCAGCGCGCGCTTGCGCTCGTCGGTCAGCGTCGCGCCGGTCGGGTTGTGGAACGACGTCATGAACCAGCACGCGCGCACCGGATGCGTGTCGAGCGCTTCGGCGAGCGCGTCGAGATCGAGGCCCGTGCGCGGGTCGACCGGAATCTCGACGGCCTTCAGGTGCAGGCACTGGACGACCTGCAGCACCGCGTGGAATGCCGGCCGTTCGATCGCGACGATGTCGCCCGGGCGCGTCAGCGCCTGCAGGCTGAGCGTCAGTGCCTCGATCGCTCCCGTCGTGATGACGATCTCCTCCAGCGGCAGCGACGCGCCCGCATTCAGGTAACGCAACGCGATCTGGCGGCGCAGCGCGTCGTAGCCGGGCGGCAAGCCCGCCAATAGCTTGCCGCGGTCCATGTTGCGGGCGGCCGACGCGACGTGACGCCACAGGCTGCTCATCGGGAACAGCGAATAGCTCGCGAATGCCGAGCCGAGCGGCACGACGTCGTCGCATTTGAGCGAGTCGAGCAGGCGGAACAACGCGTCGTCGTCGCCGGTTTGTGCCGCACCTGGCTTGCGCGGCGGATCGTGGCCGAACCGCACGTGCTTGTCGGCCAGGTTCGCCACGAAATAGCCGGAGCGCGCCCGCGCGACGATCAGGCCCTCGCTTTCGAGCGCGTAGTACGCGCGAAACACGGTGGACGGACTCACGCGATACGCGCGGCATGCCGCTCGCACGGTCGGGATACGTGCGCCGGCCGCGAGGTCGCCGCGCCGGATGGCGTCCGCGATCGTCTGTGCCAGCACCGCATAGCGCTTCATGCTTGTCCCCCGGCCGATCGGGCCTCGATGACAAAGAGTAGTACGGCAGCCGTCACGTGCAAGCGCGCCCCAAATCGCTGATCCGTATGTTTCAGGCGTCCTCTGATCCTTTTCTTTCGTCTGACCAGAAGGCACACTCCCGCAAGTTTTGTTCCCGATGTCCGACCGATACGGAATTCACGCTGCCCGACGGCGGATCCGTGGCGCCCGCGCTTTCCGCGCGGGTCCTTTTCTGCGGCCGTCCCGTCCTTACCTTACCCGGAAGTATCCAGCGTGAAATTGAAGACCCTCGTCGCGGGCCTCGTGGCCGGCCTCGCCCTCAACCTGTTCAGCGGCGTGGCAGCCGCAGCCTGCGTCAACAATCCCGCCGCCCAGCCGAATGCGACGTTCCCCGCCGCGCTGACCGGCAAGCTCGTCTATCACAGCTACGTCAAGTACGGCGACGGCACGAGCCAGCTGTTCCTCTACGATTTCTCGGCCCGCACGCTGACGCAACTCAGCAAGAGCGCGTGGGGCATCACCGATCCGATGAACGGCGTGTTCAGTCCCGACGGCAAGTGGCTCGCGTTCATGGGCATCAGCAACGGCGCATGGAACGTGTTCATGCTGCAGCTCGGCGCCGGCACGCCGCCCGTCAACATGACGCACAGCACGGGCGCCACGCGCAACGAAGACCCGAAGTTCAGCGCGGACGGCAAGACGCTCGTGTTCAAGCAGAACGGCGACGTCAAGCAGGCGACGCTGTCGTACACGAGCGCGGGCCCGGTGTTCACGTCGATCGTGAGCCTGACGAACGCGCCGGCCGGCGCCGAATACTCGATGCCGTTCCTCGCGCCGGACGCGAGCGCCGTGTACTACGCGACCGGCACCGGCTCGAACATGGGGCTGATGAAGCGCACGATCGCGACCGGCGTCACCGCCGTGTTCGATCGTCCGGCCGGGCTGCAAACGTACTACCCGACCGTGCGTGCGGACGGCATGGTGTACTACGCGCGCTGGAAGGACAGCGGCGGGGCCGACCAGATCTACGCGAAGACGGCGGACCCGGCGTCGACGCCGAGCGCGCTGGCGCTCAACGACTGCATGAGCAACAACTCGGATCCGGCGCCTGTCAGTGGTACGAACTACCTGTTCTTCTCGTCGACGACGGCGGGCGGCTATCAGCTCTACGTCGGCGACGTGACGACCGGCCAGCGCTGGAGCCTGTCGCAGTTCGGCGTGAATGCGGATGCGACGAAGGCGAAGCTCGGGGCGAACTACTACGGCGGCCCGGCCGCGGCGCGCACGCTGCTGTCGCAAGGGCGGCCGGCCGCGGCGTCGGCGAGCTACAACGCGTCGCTCACGCCGGACAAGGCATTCGACGGCAACACGACGAGCACGCGCTGGGATTCGCCGGAAGGCGCGGGCGTGGATCCGCAGTGGATCTCGGTCGATCTCGGCGCGACGAAGACGATTAGCAGCATCGATCTGTACTGGGACGCGGGCGCGCTCGTCTACCAGATCCAGACGTCGAACGACAATGCGAACTGGACGACGATCTACTCGACGAGCAACGGCGTGTCGTACGGCCATGTGACGCTGCCGAACCTGAACGGGCAGGGCCGTTACGTGCGGATGCTCGGCACGAAGCGGGCGACGCAGTGGGGGTACTCGCTCGATGAAATGCAGGTGTGGGGATCGTGAGTACCAGCAAAAAGCGGCCTTGATTGAAGGCCGCTTTTTTTGCTTCAAATGCTGCCCGCTTCACGCATGCAGCACATGCGCCGGAAACGCCGGCGCTGCACTCGCCGCCCCCTGCGCGAGCGGCGCGACCTGCTTGCGGCGCTCGCGCGTCGGCGCGACGCCGAACGCGTCGCGATAGCTCTTGCTGAAGTGGCATGCCGACTGGAACCCGCACGCCATCGTGATGTGCATGATCGACATGTCGGTCTGCAGCAGCAGCTCGCGCGCGCGGCGCAGCCGCAACGTCAGGTAGTAGTGCGTCGGCGTCATCCCGAGATGCTCGCGGAAGAGGCGCTGCAACTGCCGCTGCGACATGTTCGCGAGCCGCGCGAGTTCCTCGCGCGACAGCGGCTCCTCGATGTTGTTCTCCATCAGCGCGATCACTTCGAACAACGACTTGTTTGCCGAGCCGAGGCGCGCGACGAGCGGCATGCGCTGCTGCGCGCTCGTGTCGCGCACGTGTTCGACGATGAACTGCTCGGCGATCTGCGTGACGCGTGCGGTGCCGACGCGCGCGGCGATCAGGTTCAGCATCATGTCGAGCGGCGCGACGCCGCCCGTGCACGTGATGCGGTCGCGGTCGATCACGAACAGTTCCTTCAGGAAGCGCGTGTCCGGAAACTCCTCCTTCAGCGCCGACATGTTCTCCCAGTGGATCGCGCATGCGTAGCCCGCGAGCAGCCCCGACTTCGCGAGCGCATAGGTGCCCGTGCACAGGCTGCCGAGCGGGATGCCCGCGCGCGCGAAGCGGCGCAGGGTCGAAAGATGGGCAGGCGTGGTCGCACGCTGCACGTCGACGCCGCCGCAGACGAACACGATGTCGGGTTGCCCCGCGCATTCGGCCGGGCCCGTATCGACCGTGAGGCCGTTGCTCGCCGTGACCGGGCCGCCGTCCGGACTGATCACCGACCAGCGGTAGAGCGGCTGGCCGCTCAGGTAGTTCGCCATCCGAAGCACCTCGATCGCATTGGTGAACGCGATCATCGTGAAGTTCGGTAAAGGCATGAACGCGAAGTGGGACAGCGACGCTGTGCGGTCGGGCGACATGGGGAGCGTTCCTTGAATCTCTAATAGCTTTTCGCCCGGGGCACGGATCGGGCTGCGGTATTGTGTGAGCGAGCGCAACAAGCGTGCCATACGGCTAAACCCTAGCTCCATACGTTGTCTGGGCGTAAGGCCGATGCTGCACTGCACCGTATCCGGGACAAGCCGCACCCCGAATGAGCGGCAAACGCACTGCCGGTGTGCGTGTCCATAGGTGAATCATCGATACCGTTTCGGCAGGTCATCCCGAAAAGCACGACCGGTCACTTGTATAAAACGGACGTGCATGGCGGAAAAGGCAAAGAACGCGTCTAAATTCATCAATCCGCCGAAAATCCGAACGACAAGAATAGAGCCGTCGGCAGCCTTGCACTGGACGAGCGGGAAACCCAGGCACGGCGGGCCTTGAGCTTCGGTTACAGCCCTTTATTCTTCGTCACGGACGCACTATGTCGAACACCCAGCCTTTCTTCTCGCAGCCCCTTGCCGAGCGCGACGCGCCGGTGCGCAGCGCCATCCTGAAGGAACTCGAGCGTCAGCAGTCGCAGGTCGAGCTGATCGCGTCGGAAAACATCGTGTCGCGCGCCGTGCTCGAGGCGCAGGGCTCGGTACTGACCAACAAGTACGCGGAAGGCTATCCCGGCAAGCGCTACTACGGCGGCTGCGAATTCGCCGATGAAGTCGAGGCGCTCGCGATCGACCGCGTGAAGCAGATCTTCAACGCCGGCTATGCGAACGTACAGCCGCACTCGGGCGCGCAGGCGAACGGCTCGGTGATGCTCGCGCTGGCGAAGCCGGGCGACACGGTGCTCGGCATGTCGCTCGACGCGGGTGGTCACCTGACGCACGGCGCGAAGCCGGCGCTGTCGGGCAAGTGGTTCAACGCGGTCCAGTACGGCGTGAACCGCGACACGATGCGCATCGATTACGACCAGGTCGAGGCGCTCGCGCACGAGCACAAGCCGAACCTCATCATCGCCGGCTTTTCGGCGTACCCGCGCGCGCTCGACTTCGCACGCTTTCGTGCGATCGCCGACAGCGTCGGCGCGAAGTTGATGGTCGACATGGCGCACATCGCGGGCGTGATCGCCGCGGGCCGCCACGCGAACCCGGTCGAGCACGCGCACGTCGTCACGTCGACCACGCACAAGACGCTGCGCGGCCCGCGCGGCGGCTTCGTGCTGACCAACGACGAGGAGATCGCGAAGAAGATCAACTCGGCCGTGTTCCCCGGCCTGCAAGGCGGCCCGCTGATGCACGTGATCGCCGGCAAGGCGGTGGCGTTCGGCGAGGTGCTGCACGCGGACTTCAAGACCTACATCGACAACGTGCTCGCGAACGCGCAGGCGCTCGGCGAAGTGCTGAAGGCCGGCGGCGTCGATCTCGTCACGGGCGGCACCGACAACCATCTGCTGCTGGTCGACCTGCGCCCGAAGGGCCTGAAAGGTGCGCCGGTCGAGCAGGCGCTGGAACGCGCGGGCATCACCTGCAACAAGAACGGCATCCCGTTCGACACCGAGAAGCCGACCGTCACGTCGGGCATTCGCCTCGGCACGCCGGCGGGGACGACGCGCGGTTTCGGCGTCGCGGAGTTCCGCGAGATCGGCCGCCTGATCCTCGAAGTGTTCGACGCGCTGCGCGCGAACCCGGAAGGGGACCACGCAACCGAACAGCGCGTGCGCCGCGAGATCTTCGCGCTGTGCGAGCGCTTCCCGATCTACTGATCGACCCCCACAAGAACAGTCACACGAGCGAGAGCAGATATGAGCACGCTGCATCAGGACAGCATCATCATCGACGGACTGAACATCTCGAAGTTCGAGAAGCCGGTGTTCGAGGACATGCGCCGTGGCGGCATCACGGCCGCGAACTGCACGGTGTCGGTGTGGGAGAACTTCACCAAGACCGTCGACAACATCGGCGTGATGAAGAAGAAGATCCGCGACAACGGCGAGCTGCTGACGCTCGTGCGCACGACGGACGACATCTTCCGCGCGAAGAAGGAAGGCAAGACCGGGATCATCCTGGGCTTCCAGAACGCGCATGCGTTCGAGGACAACCTCGGCTACATCGAAGCGTTCGCCGACATGGGCGTGCGCGTCGTGCAGCTTTGCTACAACACGCAGAACCTGGTCGGCACCGGTTGCTACGAGCGCGACGGCGGCCTGTCGGACTTCGGGCGCGAAGTGATCACCGAGATGAACCGCGTCGGCATCATGGTCGACCTGTCGCACGTGGGCGGCAACACGTCGTCGGAAGCGATCGCGTTCTCGAAGAAGCCGGTGTGCTATTCGCACTGCCTGCCGTCGGGCCTGAAGGAGCATCCGCGCAACAAGAGCGACGCGCAGCTGAAGGAGATCGCCGATGCGGGCGGCTTCGTCGGCGTGACGATGTTCGCGCCGTTCCTGAAGCGCGGGATCGAAGCGAACATCGACGACTACATCGAGGCGATCGACTACGTCGTGAACCTGATCGGCGAGGACGCGGTCGGCATCGGCACGGACTTCACGCAGGATTTCGCGAAGGAATTCTTCGACATGCTGACGCATGACAAGGGCCGCTATCGCCAACTGACGAACTTCGGCAAGGTGATCAACCCGGACGGCATCCGCACGATCGGCGAATTCCCGAACCTGACCGCCGCGATGGAGCGCCACGGCTGGAGCGAGTCGCGCATCCGCAAGATCATGGGCGAGAACTGGGTGCGCGTGTTCAAGGACGTGTGGGGCGCGTAAGCCCTCGCCGAGCCGAACCGCTCCCTTCGTTTCAACATAAAAAAATCGGGACGTGCCCGCGCAAGCAGCGTGGGCGCGCGGACGATGTCGCGCCGGCGCACCGAGCCGCGCGGCCACTTTCCTCACGGAGTCACCACGATGCAACCGCAACTGCCGATCAACGTCGATCCCGATACCGGCGTCTGGACCACCGACGCGCTGCCGATGCTGTACGTGCCGCGCCACTTCTTCACGAACAACCACGTCGCCGTCGAGGAAGCGCTCGGCGTCGAAGCGTATGCCGAAATCCTCTACAAGGCCGGCTACAAGTCCGCGTACCACTGGTGCGACAAGGAAGCGAAGCTGCACGGCCTGACCGGCATGGCCGTGTTCGAGCACTACCTGAAGCGCCTGTCGCAACGCGGCTGGGGCCTGTTCTCGATCATCGAGGCCGATCCGGCGAGCGCCCGCGCGAAGATCGAACTGCGCCACTCGTCGTTCGTGCTCCAGCAGCCGGGCAAGGAAGGCAAGCTCTGCTACATGTTCGCGGGCTGGTTCGCCGGTGCGATGGACTGGGTCAACGACACGACGCCGGAAGGCAAGGGCGCGCCGCGCGCGCAATCGAAGGAAGTGCAGTGTGCGGCCGAGCATCACGACCACTGCGTCTTCGAAGTGTCGCCGATCGCGCACTGACGCATTGATTCACTGAAACAGAACAACACCCGCAACACGAGACATTCGAACGCCAGAGGTCGCCAGCGATGCGTTATCCCCACCTGTTCAAACCCATGCAGCTGAACCAGCTGACGCTGCGCAACCGGATCGTCAGCACCGCGCACGCGGAGGTGTACGCCGAGCCGGGCGGCCTGCCGGGCGACCGCTATATCCGCTACTACGAAGAAAAGGCGAAGGGCGGCGTCGGCCTGGCCATCTGCGGCGGTTCGAGCCCGGTGTCGATCGACAGCCCGCAGGGCTGGTGGAAATCGGTGAACCTGTCGACCGACAAGATCATCGACCCGCTCACGCGCCTGGCCGACACGATGCACAAGCACGGCGCGAAAATCATGATCCAGGCGACGCACATGGGCCGCCGCTCGTCGTTCCACGGCGAGCACTGGCCGCACCTGATGTCGCCGTCGGGCGTGCGCGAACCCGTGCACCGCGGCAATGCGAAGATCATCGAGATCGAGGAAATCCGCCGCATCATCGGTGATTTCGCGGCGGCCGCGAAGCGCGTGAAGGCGGCCGGCATGGACGGCATCGAAATCTCCGCCGCGCACCAGCACCTGATCGACCAGTTCTGGAGCAAGCGTTCGAACCATCGCACCGACGAATGGGGCGGCAGCCTCGAAAACCGCCTGCGCTTCGGCATCGAAGTGCTGACGGCCGTGCGCGAGGCGGTCGGCAAGGATTTCTGCGTCGGCCTGCGCATGTGCGGCGACGAATTCCACGAGGACGGCCTCGATCACGAGGCGCTGAAGGAAATCGCGCAGGCGATGTCGGAGACGGGCCTGATCGACTACCTGAGCGTGGTCGGCTCGGGCGGCGACACGCACAACACGATCGCCAACTGCATGCCGCCGATGGCGTTGCCGCCGGAGCCGTTCGTGCACCTCGCGGCCGGCATCAAGTCGGTCGTGAAGATTCCGGTGATGCACGCGCAGAGCATCCGCGATGCGGGCCAGGCCGAGCGCCTGCTCGCAAACGGGATGATCGACCTGGTCGGCATGACGCGCGCGCAGATCGCCGATCCGCACATGGTGATCAAGATTCGCGACGGCCGCGAGGACGAAATCAAGCAGTGCGTCGGCGCGAACTACTGCATCGACCGCCAGTACAACGGCCTCGACGTGCTGTGCATCCAGAACGCGGCGACGTCGCGCGAAGCGACGATGCCGCACATCATCGAGAAGTCGCGCGGCCCGAAGCGCAAGGTCGTGGTGGTCGGCGCGGGCCCCGCGGGCCTGGAGGCGGCGCGTGTCGCGAAGCTGCGCGGCCACGACGTCGTGCTGTTCGAGAAGAACGCGGAAGTGGGCGGCCAGGTGATGATCGCCGCGAAGGCGCCGCAGCGCGAGCAGATGTCGGGGATCATCCGCTGGTTCGACATGGAAACGAAGCGTCTGGGCGTCGACCGGCGCCTCGGCGTGGCCGCCGACGAGAAGATGATCATGGCCGAGAAGCCGGACATCGTCGTGCTCGCGACGGGCGGGTCGAGCTTCACGTGGCAGGTGCCGGCGTGGGGCGTGGCCGAAGGCCTCGCGGTCAGCTCGTGGGACATCCTGACCGGCAAGGTCGAGCCGAAGCAGAACGTGCTGCTGTTCGACGGCGTGAGCACGCATGCCGGCGCGGGCGTGGCCGACTTCATGGCGAGCCGTGGCTCGAAGGTCGAGGTGGTGACGCCCGACGTGAAGGTGGCCGACGACTGCGGCGGCACGACGTTCCCGATTTTCTACCGTCGCCTGTACGCGTTCGGCGTGATTCCGACGCCGAACACGATGCTCGATCGCGTCTATGAAGAGAACGGCAAGATGATCGCCGTGCTGCGCAACGAGTACACCGAGGAGCTGGAAGAGCGCGCGGTCGACCAGGTGGTGATCGAGAACGGTTCGTCGCCGAACGACGAGCTGTACTGGAAGCTCAAGCCGGAATCGGTGAACCGCGGCCAGATCGATCCGCACACGCTGTTCGCGGCCGAGCCGCAACCGTGCCTGTCGGAAGAGCTCGGCAACGGCCGTTTCCTGCTGTTCCGTGTCGGCGACTGCATCTCGATGCACAACGTCCACGGTGCGATCTACGACTCGCTGCGTCTCGTGAAGGATTTCTAAAAGATGAACCCTTCCTTCCTCATTACCGCCCTGTTGTGGCTGTCGGTGGCGGGGCTCGCGTTCGCGGTCGCGAAGCGCTCGTCCTACTGGCGTCTGGGCCGCGCGACGGCGCCCGGCTCGTTCGGCGTCGCGAACCTGTTCGCGATTCCGAAGCGTTATTTCGTCGACCTGCACCACGTGGTCGCCCGCGATCCGTACATCGCGAAGACTCACGTCGCGACCGCCGGCGGCGCGATCGGCGCGCTCGCGCTGGTGTTCGTCAACTACGGCCTCGCGATCTACTCGCCGTGGCTCGACAAGCTGATCTTCGTCGCGGCGCTCGCGATGCTGGTCGGCGCGGTGTTCGTGTGGCGCCGCCGCGCGGCGAAGGACGTGCCGGCGCGCCTGTCGCGCGGCCCGTGGAACACGCTGCCCTGGCTGCTCGGTTCGTTCGCGCTCGGCCTCGTGCTGTTCATGCTGGTACCGACCGGCGCGATGTCGGGCGCGTTCGCGGTGCTCTGCGCGCTGCTGATCGGCATCGGCGCGTTCACGATGACGGTCGGCGCCGCGAAGGGCGGCCCGATGAAGCACGCGATCGCCGGCCTGCTGCATCTCGCGTTCCACCCGCGCCAGGAGCGTTTCGCGGCCACCCGTGAATCGTTCACCGGCAACGGCACGGCCACGCCGCCGACCGCACTGAAGCTGCCGGACATCGAGCATCAGGAGTACGGCGTCGCGAAGCCGGTCGAATTCCGCTGGAATCAGTTGCTGAGCTTCGACGCATGCGTGCAGTGCGGCAAGTGCGAAGCCGCGTGCCCCGCGTTCGCGTCGGGCCAGCCGCTGAATCCGAAGAAGCTGATCCAGGATCTCGTGGTCGGGATGGCCGGCGGCACCGATGCGGCGTACGCGGGCAGCCCGTCGCCGGGCCTCCCGGTCGGCCAGCATCGCGGCGAGCCGAACGGCCCGATCGTGTCGGGCCTGATCGAGGAGCAGACGCTGTGGTCGTGCACGACCTGTCGCGCATGCGTGCAGGAATGCCCGATGCTGATCGAGCACGTCGACGCGATCGTCGACATGCGCCGCAACCGCACGCTCGTGCACGGCACGGTGCCGGGCAAGGGCCAGGAAGTGCTCGCGAACCTGCGCGAGACGGGCACGATGGGCGGCTACGACACGGCCGCGCGCTACGACTGGTCGGTCGACCTGAGCGCGCCGGTCGCGCAGCCGGGCAAGCCGGTCGACGTGCTGTTCGTCGCGGGCGAAGGCGCGTTCGACATGCGCTACCAGCGTACGCTGCGCGCGTTCGTGAAGGTGCTGAACAAGGCGGGCGTCGATTACGCGGTGCTTGGCCCGACCGAGACCGATACGGGCGACGTCGCCCGCCGGCTCGGCGACGAAGCGACGTTCCAGCAGATGGCGAAGCGCCTGATCGGCACGCTCGGCACGCTGTCGTACCAGCAGATCGTGACGGCCGACCCGCACGTGATGCACAGCCTGCGCAACGAATACCGTGCGCTCGGACTGCGCGTGACGGTCAAGCATCACACGACCTATCTGGCCGAACTCGCCGACAGCGGCAAGATCGCGCCGAAGGTGGTCGAGGCGCTGCAGGAGAAGCGCACCACGTATCACGATCCGTGCTACCTCGGCCGCTACAACGGCGAGATCGAAGCACCGCGCAAGCTGTTGAAGACGATCGGCATCCAGGTCGTCGAGATGGAGCGCAACGGCATGCGCGGCCGCTGCTGCGGCGGTGGCGGCGGTGCGCCGCTGACCGACATCCCCGGCAAGCAGCGCATTCCGGACATCCGCATCGCCGACGCGCGCACGATCGGCGCGGACGTGGTCGCGGTGGCTTGCCCGAACTGCACGGCCATGCTCGAAGGTGTCGTGGGCCCGCGCCCCGACGTGCTCGACGTCGCCGAACTCGTCGCTGCCTCGCTGGAGTGAATCGATGAATACGATCAAACGAATCGATCCGCGCCGGCCGTTCATCATCACGGCCGCCGGCCTGAAGCGCATCACGCTCGGCGAGGAAGGCAGCGCCGATGCGAACGCCGCGCAGTGGTCCGCGCACGGTCATGGCGCCGCGGCCGCGAAGCCGCGCCGCGCGCTGCAGGACCCGAAGCACGTGATGCTGGTGGTCGCGCACAGCGAACGCGGCGCGCTCGACGACCATTCGCGGCAGGCGATTGCCGCTGCCGCCGTGCTCGCCGATGCGCAGACCGAAGTCGCGCTGCTCGCGTTCGGCGAACTGAAGGATGACGTCGCGGAACTCGGCGTCGACAAGCTGATCGAGCTGGCCGGCTTCGATCGCCGTGCGTTCGATCCCGAAAGCGAACTGCAAGCATTGCAGGCCTGCGTGGCCGCGCTCGCACCGAAGCACGTGTTCGTGCCCGACAACGCGACGGGCGATGGCGATCTCGGCCGGCGTTACGCGGCGGCCGCCGGCGCGAGCGTCGCGACCCACGTCGTCGAAATCGACGCGAAGCATGTGGGCGCGTATGCGCAGGCCGGGCGTGCATTTGCCACCCGGGCGCTGCCCGACGTGATCCTGCTCGCGCAGAACGCGGTGGACGCGAAGCTGCCGTTCGTCGGTGCGGGCGAGCGCGTCGCCGCCGACTTCATTCGCCCGGCGCGGGATGCCGCGCAGCCGTACCGCGATCTCGGCCTCGACGAAATCGACGCAGCCCAGGTCGCGCTCGAGGAAGCCGATTTCATCGTGTCGGCCGGCAACGGCGTGTCCGACATCGGCGCGTTCGAGCGGCTGGCCGGCGTGTTCGGCGCGGCGATCGGCGCGAGCCGCGTCGCGGTCGACAACGGCCACTTCACGCGCGACAAGCAGGTCGGCGCGACCGGCAAGACGGTCGAGGCGAGCGTGTACATCGCGTTCGGCATCTCGGGCGCGGTGCAGCACCTGCAGGGGATCAAGGACTGCCGCCACGTGATCGCGGTCAACCTCGACGGCAGCGCGCCGATCGCGAAGCGCGCGAACCTGACGGTGGTCGGCGACGCGCAGGCGACGATCGCCGCGCTGATCGAACAGGTCCAGGCCGCGCGGGCCGCGCGCGGCGAATCGCCGGCCGTGGTCGGTACCCGTGAACCCGAAGGAGTCGCCGCATGAACGCCCCTCGTCCCTTGCAACGCATCGCGGTGCTCGTGTCCGTCGGCCGGCATCCGGTCAGCGGCGTCGCGCGCTACAGCCGCAACGATGCGGCCGCGCTCGAAACCGGCCGGCAGCTCGCCGACAAGCATCGCGCGACGCTCGATGTGATTCATGCCGGCGACCCCGCGAATGCGGCGCTCGCCGAGTATCTGGCGCTCGGTGCGCGAGAGGTCGAAGTGCTGGCCTGCCGCGACGGCGACGATGCCGTGCACGCACTCGCCGCGCGCCTCGACGGCTACGACCTCGTGCTGACCGGCACGCGCGCCGAGGGCGCGTACGACACCGGGATGCTGCCGTATCGCATCGCCGCGGCGCTCGGCTATCCGCTCGTGGGCTCGGCCGTCGACGTGACGGTCGACGGCGGCCGCGCGGCGGTTCGGCAATTTTTGCCGAAAGGGCTGCGGCGGCGTGTCGACGCGGCGCTGCCGGCCGTCGTCGCCGTGCATCCGCTTGCGAGCGTGGAGCCGCGCTATGCGTATGCACGGCTGCGCGCCGGCGCGATCCGGCCCGCGCTCGCGGCGCCCGGCGCGGACGCCGATGCGGCCGCGTGGACGGTCGGCCCGGTCGAGCGTAAACCCGTAAAGCTGGTCGCCGCCGAGAAGCGCTCCGGGCATGCGCGGATGCTGTCCGCGACGACGACCGAAAGCCGTGGCGGCAACGTCGTAAATGAAGGGAGTTCGGTCGAAAAAGCACAAGTGATCCTCGCGTATTTGCGCGAGCATCAGCTCATCGACTACTGATTTTGATGCCTGTCGGCAAGAACCCAGGGATGCAAGGAATCCGGAGCAAACGATGAAAGTATCGGCAGACATTCGTGCATTGATCGAGCGGCGCAAGGAAGGGCACAGCCTCGACGCACCGTTCTACACGAGCGAGGACATCTTCGCGCTCGACATGGAGGCGATTTTCCGCCAGCACTGGATCCAGGTGGCGATCGAACCGGACATTCCCGAGCCGGGCGACTACGTGACCGTGGAGCTGGGCAGCGATTCGATCCTGATCGTGCGCGACGACGACATGGCGATCCGCGCGTTCCACAACGTGTGCCGTCACCGCGGCGCGCGCCTGTGCAACGAAGATAAAGGCTCGGTCGGCAACATCGTGTGCCCGTACCACAGCTGGACCTACAACCTGACGGGCCAGCTGATGTTCGCCGAGCACATGGGCGAGAAGTTCGATCGCTGCAAGCACAGCCTGAAGTCGGTGCACGTCGAGAATCTCGCGGGCCTGATCTTCATCTGCCTCGCGGACGAGCCACCGGTCGATTTCGCGCAGATGCGCGCCGAGATGGAGCCGTACCTGCTGCCGCACGACCTGCCGAACACGAAGATCGCCGCGCAGATCGACATCATCGAGGAAGGCAACTGGAAGCTCACGATGGAGAACAACCGCGAGTGCTATCACTGCGTCGCGAACCATCCGGAGCTGACGATCTCGCTGTACGAATACGGCTTCGGCTACCAGCGTTCCGACGCGAACGCCGAAGGCATGGACGCATTCGCCGAAACGTGCGTGCGGCGCGGCAAGGAGTGGGCCGAGATGGGCCTGCCGTCCGCCGAAATCGAAAAGCTGCTCGACGTGACGGGTTTCCGCACGCAGCGCCTGCCGCTCGACCGTCATGGCGAATCGCAGACGCTCGATGCGAAGGTCGCGTCGAAGAAGCTGCTCGGCGGCTTCGACAAGGCCGATCTCGGCGGGCTGTCGTTCTGGACGCAGCCGAACTCGTGGCACCACTTCATGAGCGATCACATCGTGACGTTCTCGGTGATCCCGCTGTCGGCCGGCAAGACGCTCGTGCGCACGAAGTGGCTCGTGCACAAGGACGCGAAGGAAGGCATCGACTACGACGTGAAGAACCTCACGGCCGTGTGGAACGCGACCAACGACCAGGATCGCGCGCTCGTCGAATTCTCGCAGCGCGGCGCGACCAGCAGCGCGTACGAGCCGGGCCCGTATTCGCCGTACACGGAAGGTCTCGTCGAAAAATTCTCGGCCTGGTACATCGGCCGGCTCGCCGAAAAAACCGGCGCGTAGTACTTAGCAGCGTATATGCGGAGCAAGACATGATGCGAGATGCGGCCAATTTCGAGCCGGCGGACAGCCGGGTGACGCACCCGGCGTTCTGGAACGCGCTGCCCGAGCGCTGGACGAGCGACGTCGAGGAAACGCTGGTGTGCTGCCACGTGCGGCAGGAAACCCACGACGTGAAGAGCTTCTTCTTCCGTTCGCCGCAGGGCCGCACGTTTTCGTTCGAGCCCGGGCAGTTCATCACGCTCGAGCTCGACATCGACGGCGAGACGATCAATCGCTGCTACACGATCTCGTCGTCGCCGGCGCGGCCGCACACGATCTCGATCACGGTCAAGCGCGTGCCGGGCGGCAAGGTGTCGAACTGGCTGCACGACAACCTGCAGCCGGGCGCGGCGGTACGCGTGCTCGGCCCGGCCGGCGAATTCACGTGCGCACGGCATCCGGCGCGCAAGTACCTGTTCCTGTCGGCCGGCTCGGGCGTCACGCCGCTGATGTCGATGAGCCGCGCGCACCATGATCTCGCCGAGGATCGCGACATCCTGTTCGTGCACAGCGCGCGTACGCCGGACGACATCATCTTCGCGCGCGAGCTCGACCTGATCGCGTCGAACCACACGAATTTCCGCACGTCGTTCGTCGTCGAGCGCGTCGGCGCACGTACCAACTGGCCGGGCGTCACGGGCTTCCTGACGCTGCCGCTGCTGAAGCTGATCGCGCCGGATTTCATGGAACGCGAGATCTTCACGTGCGGCCCCGCGCCGTACATGAAGGCGGTGCGCGACCTGCTCGACGAAGCCGGCTTCGATCGCAAGCAGTATCACGAGGAAAGCTTCTCGTTCGAGACGCTCGCGCAGACCGCGAGCGACGAAGTGCTCGCCGAACTCGTGCCGGCCGCCGACGGCGTCGACGCCGCGACGAAGCAGTACACGGTCAGCTTCGCGAAGAGCAACCGCGAGATCGCGTGCGGCTCGGAGCAGCACGTGCTCGACGCGGCGCGCCAGTCGGGCGTGCGGCTGCCGGCCTCGTGCACGCAGGGCATGTGCGGCACCTGCAAGGTGAAGCTGGTGTCGGGGCAGGTCGAGATGAAGCACAACGGCGGCATCCGCCAGCGCGAGATCGATCAGGGGATGGTGCTGCTGTGCTGCAGCAAGCCGCTGTCGGATCTCGTGATCGACAAGTAGTCGAAACAGGCCATCGGCTGTCCGGGCGCGTCGCGTCCGGACAAGCTTCCGTCGGAAAACAACGATACCGCGGATTTGTGGTTGAAGAACCTAGAGAGACAACGCGCACGGTGCGCAGACCAAGGAGATCGACCATGAAACTGTTCGGAAAGCTGTTGTGGACCGGCGCTCTGTCGGCGATGGTGGCATTGAGCGCATCGGCGCTCGCCGATACGAAGCCGACGCTGAAAATCGGCTACGTCGAAGGCTGGGACGACAGCGTCGCGACGTCGAACGTCGCGGCCCGCGTGATCGAGAAGAAGCTCGGCTACGAAGTGAAGCTCGTGCCGGTCGCGGCCGGCATCATGTGGCAGGGCGTTGCACGCGGCGATCTCGATGCGACGCTGTCCGCGTGGCTGCCGGTCACGCACGGCTCGTACTGGGACGAGTACAAGGCCAAGGTCGTCGACCTCGGCGCGAATTTCCCCGATGCGAAGATCGGCCTGATCGTGCCCGCGTACGTGAAGGCGAAGAGCATCGACGACCTGAACGCCGAGAAGGGCAGCTTCGGCGGCCGGATCGTCGGCATCGATGCGGGCGCCGGCGTGATGCGCAAGACCGACGACGCGATCAAGAGCTACGGGCTGAACTACACGCTGATGCCGAGCTCGGGCAGCGCGATGACGGCCGAGTTGTCGCGTTCGGTGGGCGCGAACAAGCCGGTGATCGTGACGGGCTGGGCGCCGCACTGGATGTTCGCGAAATGGAAGCTGCGCTTCCTCGAGGATCCGAAGAAGGTGTTCGGCGGCGCCGAGCACGTCGACAGCGTCGTGAATCCGGGCCTCGAAACCAAGGCGAAGCCGGTCGTCGCATTCCTGAAGAAATTCCAGTGGAAGCCGGGTGAAATCGACAGCGTGATGCTGGCGATCCAGAACGGCTCGAAGCCGGAAGCAGCCGCCGACGCGTGGATCGCAGCCCATGCGGACCGCGTGAATTCGTGGACGGAAGGCGCGCAGTAAGCACCTCGACATACGTCGTACGAATCATCATAAAAACACGCCGGGAATAGCATGCAGGAATCCGAAACAATCAGGATGTAATGCGGCCATATCCCGGAATTCTTTTTCAGATTCTGCAAAAAAGCCCGTAAGTTGTTACACTACGGCGCTTGTGCAGAATCATCACAGGAGGAACTGGATGAGTCAGGCAGGACTGCGTGCGAACCGCACCAGTGATGTTGGAACACCCATCTCACATGATTCGACGGGCCACACGCTGCATCGTGGCCTGACCTGGAAAGACGCTTTTTGGGTGACGAGCGGCGTGCCGGCAGGCGTGCTGTTCACGATCGGCGGCGTATGCGCGACGATCGGCCAGCCCGCGTGGGCGATCTGGATCGCCGCGATCACGATGGGGCTGATTCAAAGCGCGACTTATGCGGAAATATCGGGGCTATTTCCCCATAAATCGGGCGGCGCGTCGGTGTACGGCGCGATTGGCTGGGTCCGTTACAGCAAGCTGATTGCCCCGGTGTCCGTGTGGTGCAACTGGCTCGCGTGGTCGCCGATGCTAGCGCTCGGCTGCGGCCTCGCGGCGAGCTATGCGCTCACGAGCCTCTTTCCCGCCGATGCGGCGGTGCTGCACTGGCAACTCAAGGTTGCGGATCTCGGTTTCATCAAGCCGGGTCTGTCTCTGCGAATCAACGCGACGTTCATCATCGCGACGATTCTGCTTCTCATCACGTTCAAGCTTCAGCATAGCGGCGCATCGAAGGCTGCGCGTACGCAGCGCATTCTCGGGATTGCATCGCTCACGCCGCTCCTGATCGTCGGCATCGTGCCGTTCGTCACCGGCGACGTGCCGATGTCGAACCTGCTCCCGTTGCTGCCGCTCGGTCACGACGCGCAGGGCAACCTCACGGCCGCGACCTTCGGCTCGTGGAACGGGCAGGGCGTGACGATGGCGCTCGGCGCGATGTTCATGGCCGGCTGGGCCTCGTACGGCTTCGAGACGGCCGTCTGCTATACGCGCGAATTCCGCGATCCGCGGCGCGATACCGCCAAGGCGATTTTCTGGTCGGGTGCGTTGTGTCTCGTCGTGATGACGCTCGTACCGATGGCGTTCCAGGGCGCGCTCGGCACGCAGGCGATGCTCGATCCGGCGATTGGCGACGGCACCGGCGTCGCGGCCGCGATGGCGAAGATCGTCGGCGGCGGCGCGTGGGTCGCGAACGCGGTCGTCGTGATGCTGATGCTGTCGATCCTGCTGATCGTGATGACGTCGATGATGGGCTCGTCGCGCACGCTGTACCAGGCATCGGTCGACGGCTGGCTGCCGAAGTACCTGTCGCACGTGAACGAGCACGGCTCGCCCACGCGCGCGATGTGGACCGATCTCGGCTTCAACCTCGTGTTGCTGATGATGTCGGACTACATGACGGTGCTGTCGATCTCGAACGTCTGCTACATGCTGTTCGTATTCCTGAATCTCCAGTCCGGCTGGATCCACCGGATGGATCGCGGCAACTGGGACCGGCCGTTCCGCTGTCCGACCTGGCTGCTCGTCGCGGGCTCGATCTGCGGCTATGCGAACCTCGTCTACGTCGGCGCGGGCGCGAACCTGCAGGGTGAAGGCACGCTGCGCAACGGGCTGATCGCGATGCTGCTGATCGTGCCGGTGTTCCTGTTCCGCCACTACTGGCAGGATCGCGGCCGTTTCCCCGCGCAGATGCAGCGCGACATGGAGCTCGAAGTGCCGCAGCGCGCGATGTGGCTGAGCCTGATGCCGTATGCGGCACTGATCGGTGCGGGGCTGACGATCTGGCTGTCGTATTACTTCGCGTGGGTGAAGTGATGCGGTAATGCATGCCGATGCGTGCGTGTGGCAGCACGCGATGGCTCCGGAAACCGCACACGGGGCCATCGCGCGAAGCGCCGGCGCAACACGACGGCAAAAAAAGGCCCGAACGGAACACGCCGGTCGGGCCTTGTTCGTTTCTGCCGCTTTCGAACGCGACGGCGGTCTGCTTACGGAAACACCACCGTCCGGTCGCCGTTCAGAAACACCCGCCGCTCGATGAACGCCTTCACCGCACGCGCGAGCGTGAGGCTTTCGACGTCACGCCCCACCGCGAGCAGTTGCTCGGGACGCAATGCATGATCGACACGCTCGACGACCTGCTCGATGATCGGGCCTTCGTCGAGATCGTCGGTGACGAAGTGCGCGGTCGCGCCGATCAGCTTTACGCCGCGCGCATGCGCCTGGTGATACGGCTTCGCGCCCTTGAAGCCGGGCAGGAACGAGTGGTGGATGTTGATCGCGCGATTCGCGAGCTTCGCGCTCGTCTCCTGCGACAGCACCTGCATGTAGCGTGCGAGGATCACGAGCTCGGCGCCGCTCGATTCGAAGAAGTCGAGCCATTGCGCTTCCTGCTGCGCCTTGGTCTCGGCCGTGATCGGGAAGTGCCGGAACGGCAGTCCGTGCTGCGCGGCGAGCGGCTCGAAGTCCGGGTGGTTCGACACGATGCCGACGATGTCCATCTTCAGCTCGCCCATCCGCCAGCGGAACAGCAGGTCCGCGAGGCAGTGCTCGAGCTTCGACACCATGATCAGCACCTTCGGCCGCGCATTGACGTCGTGGATCGCCCATTGCATGTCGCCCGCGTGGCCGCCGAGTCCGGCCGCGATCGGGGCGAATTCCTGGCGCAGCGCGTCGATCTGCAGCGTTTCATCCGTCGGATGAAAGACGCAGCGCACGAAGAAGCGGTTGCTGAGATCGTCGTCGAACACGTTCAGCGCATCGACATAGCAGCGATGGCGATCGAGAAAGCCGACGACGGCGGCGACCTGGCCGGCCGCGCTCGGGCACGACAGTGTCAGGACGAATTGATCGGGGCGGTGCTCGGCGGTCATGAGACTCCTCGGATGGCAGGGGCGCACGGCCGCGCGGCGGCGCACGACAGCGCCGCGCCGCGCGGGTAGCGGGAGACTCAAGTAAATCAGGACGATTTCGGGCGGGATAGAACCAACCCGCCGTGTGGCTGGTATCGGTGCGCCAGCGGGGCCAGCGGGGCCAGCGGGACGGGCGCTGCGTCAGGCCCCCGCGCACGCGTCGAGCAGCCAGCGCCGGAACACGTGCGTCGCGTCCGGCTCGGGCCGCTGCGGCGGCCGCACCAGGAAGTAGCCGCGCGACGTGACGACGGGCGCATCGACCAGTTTCACGAGCTGGCCGCACGCGACGAGTTCGTCGACGAGCGGCGACCAGCCGAGCGCCACGCCTTCGCCGAGCAGCGCCGCATGGATCACGAGCGCATAGCTGTTGAAGGTCACGCCGCGGGCGGCGGGTGGCGGTTCCAGGCCGTGCGCGTCGAACCAGCCCGACCACGACAGCCAGCGCTCGGGGCGCGTCGGCTGCACGTGCAGCAGCGGTAGCGCGAGCAGATGGTCGGGCCGCGTGACGCCCGGGTGCGCGTCGCGGAACGCGGGCGCGCAGACGGGCGTCACGGATTCCGGAAACAGCCGCGCGGCCGTGCACGACGGCCAGTGGCCGTCGCCGAACAGGATCGCGATGTCGCCGTGGTCACGCTGCGCGTCGTAATCCTGTGACGTGACGACGCGCACGTCGACGTCCGGCATCACGCGCTTCAACCCGGCCAGACGCGGCATCAGCCAGTAGGTCGCGAAACCGAAGTCGGTGACGATCGTGAGCGCGCCGTGCTCGCGGCGCGCGCGCAGCGTCGCGGTCGCGCCGCGCAGCGTGTCGAGGCTCAGGCGCACGGCTTCGTACAGGCACTCGCCATCGGCGGTCAGCGTGACGCCGCGCGGGCTGCGTTCGAACAGCGGCACGCCGAGTTCGGCTTCGAGTTGATACACCTGCTGGCTCACGGCCGGCTGCGTCGAGCCGAGCTCGCGCGCGGCGGCCGTGAAGCTCGCGAGCCGGGCGGCCGATTCGAACGCGCGCAGCGCCTGCATCGACGGTAACGGTTCGGGTTTCGACATAAGTCCCTCTAATGGCCCCATAAGGGCCGGACGCCTACCCGCGCGAATTCGGGCGGGCGATAGTGCAGCGGACGGTGCGGCACACGCGCTCCGTGGCGGCCGACAGGCCTCCCGCGATTCTAGCCAGCGCGGCCCGCCCGCGCGGCAGTTTCTTCAGGCCGCCTCCGTCATGCCGGACGTCTCGCTGCCCGAACGGCGAGCCGTTCCATTCGAACACCGCTTTCCCCACGACCGCCGATGACGAACCCGACACCCAACATCCTGATCCTGATGGCCGACCAGCTCACGCCGTTCGCGCTGCCGGCCTACGGCAACCGCGTCGCCCGCACGCCGACGCTCGACCGGCTCGCCGCCGAAGGCGTGGTGTTCGACGCCGCTTACTGCGCGAGCCCGCTGTGCGCGCCGTCGCGCTTCTCGCTGCTGACCGGCAAGCTGCCGTCGGGGATCGGCGCCTACGATAACGCCGCCGAATTGCCGGCGCAAACGCTGACGTTCGCGCACTACCTGCGCGCGGGCGGCTACCGGACGATGCTGTCCGGCAAGATGCATTTCTGCGGACCCGACCAGTTGCACGGCTTCGAGGAACGCCTCACGACCGACATCTATCCGGCCGATTTCGGCTGGGTGCCCGACTGGGACAGCCCGACCGAGCGGCCGAGCTGGTATCACAACATGAGTTCGGTGCTCGACGCCGGCCCGTGCGTGCGCACGAACCAGCTCGACTTCGACGACGAGGTCACGTTCGCCGCGAAGCAGAAGCTGTACGACGTCGCGCGCGAGCGCGCGGCCGGGCACGATGCGCGGCCGTTCTGCATGGTCGTGTCGCTGACCCATCCGCACGACCCGTATGCGATCACGCGCGAATACTGGGATCGCTACGACGATGACGAGATCGACATGCCGGCCGTGCGGCTCGATGCGGCCGACAGCGATCCGCATTCGCAGCGGCTGCGCTTCGTCTGCGAGAACGACCGCACGCCGCCGACCGACGCGCAGATCCGCGCCGCACGCCGCGCGTATTACGGCGCGACGTCCTACGTCGATACGCAGTTCGGCAGCGTGCTGGCCGCGCTCGAGCAATGCGGGTTCGCCGACGACACGATCGTGATCGTCACGTCCGACCACGGCGACATGCTCGGCGAGCGCGGCCTCTGGTACAAGATGACGTTCTTCGAAGGCGGCTGCCGCGTGCCGCTGATCGTGCATGCGCCGGGCCGCTTCGACGCCGCGCGCGTGCGCGGCCCCGTGTCGCACGTCGACCTGCTGCCGACGCTCGTCGAGCTGGCCGGCGCCGCGCCCGCCGGCGGCTGGCCGGACCCGGTCGACGGCGCGAGCCTCGTGCCGCATCTGCACGGCACGCCCGCGCACGATGTCGCGCTCGGCGAATACCTCGCGGAAGGCGCGCTCGCGCCGGTCGTGATGATCCGCCGCGGCGACTGGAAATACGTGCATTGCCCGGCCGATCCCGATCAGCTCTACAACCTGTCCGACGACCCGCGCGAACTGACGAACCTGGCCGGCCGGCCGGAAGCCGCCGACGTGCTCGCCGCGTTCCGCGCGCACGCCGCGCAGCGCTGGAACCTGCCCGAGCTGGACCGGCAGGTGCGCGCGAGCCAGCGGCGCCGGCGATTCCATTACGCGGCGACGACGCAGGGCCGCATCCAGGCGTGGGACTGGCAGCCGTTCACCGACGCGAGCCAGCGCTACATGCGCAATCACATCGAACTCGACACGCTCGAGGCGATGGCGCGTTTTCCGCGCGTCGGGCGCTGAGCGTCCGGCATCGCGGTCATTGAAAAACGACGGAGGAAGCGAACCATGAAACGGCAAGGCAATGCAGCAATCCGAAGGATCGGCGCGGCGTTCGCCGCCGCCGCGTGCGTGGTGGCGATGCAGCCTGCGTCTGCCGCCGATCCGCAGACGTGCAGCGACGTGAAGATGGCGGCGCCCGGCTGGACCGACATCGACGCGACGAACGCGATGGCGGGCGTCGTGCTGAAGGCGCTCGGCTATCGGCAGGACGTGGCGAACCTGTCGGTGCCGATCACGTACCAGGGGTTGAAGAAGGGGCAGGTGGACGTGTTCCTCGGCAACTGGATGCCCGCCCAGGCGCCGCTCGTGAAGCCGTTCGTCGACGAGAAATCGATCGACGTGCTGCATGCGAACCTGAGCGGCGCGAAGTTCACGCTCGCGGTGCCCGACTATGTGGCCGCCGCCGGCGTGCATACGTTCGCCGATCTCGCGCGCTACGCGGACCGCTTCGGCGGCAAGATCTACGGGATCGAGCCCGGTGCGCCCGCGAACCAGAACATCAAGCGGATGCTGTCCGACCACGCGCTCGGGTCCGCGAACTGGTCGCTCGTCGAATCGAGCGAGACCGGCATGCTCACGCAGGTCGAGCGCGCGGTGCGCGACAAGCGCTGGATCGTGTTTCTCGCGTGGGAGCCGCATCTGATGAACACGAAGTTCCATCTGACGTATCTGTCGGGCGGCGATGCATATTTCGGCCCGAACTACGGCGGCGCGACGGTCAACACGGTCACGCGTTCCGGGTTCGCCGGCCAGTGCGCGAATCTCGCGCGGCTGTTCCGGCAGATGACGTTCTCGGTCGACGTCGAAAACCGGATGATCGCCGACATGCTCGACAACAAGACGTCGCCCGCGCTCGCGGCGCAGCATGCGCTGAAGGCCGAGCCCGCGCTGGTTGCCGCCTGGCTCGACGGCGTGACGACGGCGGCCGGCGCACCGGGCCTGCCGGCCGTGCGCGCGGCCCTCGACGCGCGCTGATTCCCTCTCTTCGGGCGGCCGGTCTTCACCGTGCCGCCTGTCTACGTGTTTTCCCGATCCGTCGCATCGTGACCATTTAGTGTCGCCTTCAGACGGGTGACGCGAAATATGGGTTTGTATTTTTCGCCAATGGCTGCGTTATTGCGGAAAACGAAATGCCGAAGCCAGCGGGGCGGTCTGAATTCGAATCCACCGGCGCATCGCGGCACGCGTCGGGAAGCGATTCTATCCATCGAACGGTTCAGGGAGGGTGGTCGACAATGAAGCACACGAAAGTTGCCGTAGCCGCCGCGCTTGCATGCGCGGCCTGTATTCCCGCCATCGGGCATGCGCAAAGCAGCGTGACGCTGTACGGGATTCTCGACGCCGGGATCACCTACGTGAACAACACGGGCGGTTCGCACGTGGTCAAGTTCGACGACGGCGTCGCATACGGAAACCGCTTCGGCCTCAAGGGCACCGAAGACCTGGGCGGCGGCCTGAAGGCCGTGTTCGCGCTCGAGAGCGGCTTCCGTCTCGGCAACGGGCAACTCGGCTTCGGCGGCGCCGAATTCGGACGGCAGGCGTATGTCGGCCTGCAGAACGACTGGGGCACGCTGTCGTTCGGTAACCAGCTCGACATCACGAACGAACTGGTGTCGATCTACAACATCTCGGCGTGGGGCAGCGGCTATGCGATCCACCAGGGCGACTTCGACCGCTTCAACGGCGACCGCCTGCCGAATTCGGTGAAGTTCCTGTCGAACGACATGAGCGGCTTCAAGGTCGGCGCGATGTACTCGTTCGGCAACGTCGCGGGCAACTTCCATCGCAACAGCGCATGGAGCGCGGGCGCGAGCTTCACGAAGGGCGACTTCTCGATCGGCGCCGCGTACACGCGCCTGAACAACCCGAACGGCATCTACGCGTTCGATCCGTACGCGATGATCGGCACGCACACGTTCCTCGGCCAGCAGACCGTCACCGTCGATCCCGCGACCGGCGCGCGCACCGACCTGTTCGCGAACACGCCGATGGACGTCGACAGCCAGGGCACGTTCGGCATCGGCACGAGCTACACGATCGGCAAGCTGACGCTCGACGCCAACTACTCATATACGACGATCAAGGGCTTCGGCCAGTCGTCGCACATGCAGGTGTACGAAGGCGGCGGCCTGTACCAGTTCACGCCGGCGTTGAGCTTCATCGCGGGCTACCAGCACACGCGCTTCGAAGGCCATCACTGGAACCAGGGCACGGCCGGCCTGCATTACCTGCTGTCGAAGCGCACCGACGTGTACATCTCCGGCGACTATCTGCGCGCGTCGCAGGGTGTCGATGCGGTGATCGGCTACAGCTTCACGCCGTCGACGACGCAAACGCAGGCCGACGTGCGGATCGGGATGCGGCATTCGTTCTAAGCGGGGTGGTGGGGTGGTGTGACGTCTTCAGCGAGGTCTCTCTTTGGCGCGAACCGCGGTTCGCGCTTTTTTTTTGTGCGGTGTGCCGGCTCGACGGCGCGCGTGCCGGCGGCCGGCCGGTTTTCAGCCGTTGGCATATCATCGCGATTTGGCCGCGTCCGTACCGTTACCGCACGCCCACTCGCGTGCGGCGTCGCTTTTCCCGAACGGTTGCAGTGCGCACCGCCAACCGCCGAGACCCCGATGACTACCCCCGTGCCCGATTCCAGTCCGTTGTCCCCGTTACCCGCCAACCTGTTCCGCCACGCGCCGTTCCAGCGTTTCTGGGGCACGCGCGTGATGTCGTCGCTGGCCTTCCAGATCCTGTCGGTGGCCATCGGCTGGTACGTGTATGCGCTCACGCACAGTGCATTCGCGCTCGGTCTCGTCGGCCTCGCGCAGTTCGTGCCGATGTTCGCGCTGACGCTCGTCGTCGGGCAGGTGGCCGACCGCTACGACCGTCGGCGCATCGCGACGATCTGCCAGAGCGTCGAGGCGCTGGCCGCCGGCGTGTTCCTGCTCGGCGCGATGCAAGGGTGGCTCGCCGCGCCGGCCGTGTATGCGCTCGCGGCGATCGTCGGCACGGCCCGCGCGTTCGAGTCGCCGTCGGTGTCGTCGCTGTTGCCGGCCGTCGTGCCGCGCAGCGACCTGCCGCGCGCGACCGCATTGTCGACGTCCGCGAACCAGGCCGCGCAGATTCTCGGGCCCGCGTTCGGTGGGCTGCTCTACGGTGTCGGCGCGCCCGTCGCGTTCGGCACGAGCGTCGCGGCATTCGCGATCGCGGCGATGCTGAGCGGCACGATTCCGCTGCGCGGCGCGCCGCCCGCCCGCGAGCCGGTCACGCTGCGCTCGGTGTTTTCCGGCATCGCGTTCATCCGGCGCGAACCGGCGATTCTCGGCGCGCTGTCGCTCGACCTGTTCGCCGTGCTGTTCGGCGGCGCGACCGCGTTGTTGCCGATCTATGCGCGCGACATCCTGCAGGTCGGCCCGTGGGGGCTCGGTGCGTTGCGCGCGGCGCCGGCAGTCGGCGCGCTCGCGGGCACGCTGTGGCTCACGCGTTTTCCATTGAAGGGGCGGCCGGGCCGCGCGATGTTCGGCGGCGTGATCGCGTTCGGCGTCGCGACGATCGTGTTCGGGCTGTCGACGCATTTCGCGCTGTCGCTCGTCGCGCTGGCGGCGCTCGGCGCGTCGGATGTCGTGAGCGTCGTCGTGCGACTGTCGCTCGTGCAACTGCGCACGCCCGACGACATGCTCGGTCGCGTGAGCGCGGTCAATTCCCTGTTCATCGGCACGTCGAATCAACTCGGCGAATTCGAATCGGGCGTGACGGCTGCGTGGTGGGGCGCGCCCGCGGCGATCGTCGTCGGCGGCGCGGCGACGATCGCCGTCGCGCTGACGTGGATGCGGCTGTTCCCGAGCTTGCGGAACATGGCGTCGCTGGAGCGCGATCATTGAGCCGACGCGAGAGGCCGATGCTTTCAGGGGAAGCCGGCTTCTCGTTCACTGCAGTTCATTTCAAATTGCTTTCTCGTTTCAGTCACATGCCAAACGACGGCCGTGCCGGACAATCATCCGACAAAACGGTTTTTCGGCACCCGGTTCGGTCGAATGGCAGTGTGTGCGGCCAGCGCGTCGCGGCGGACGGTCAGGCGCCGGCGGCGCGTGCGACCTGCACGGCCGTGCCGTAGCAGATGACTTCGGTCACGCCCGAGCCGATCTCGGTCGAGTCGTAGCGCATCGCGACGATCGCATTCGCGCCGAGCTTGCGCGCCTCGGCGAGCATCTTGTCGAACGCCTGCTCGCGCGCCTTTTCGCACAGCGACGTATAGAGGGTGATGTTGCCGCCGAAGATCGTTTGCAGCGACGCGCCGAACGAACCGACGATCGAGCGCGAGCGCACGACGATGCCCTGGGCGACGCCGAGCGAGCGGACGGTCGTATGGCCGGGCAGGTCGAATGCGGTCGTGACGCGGGCGGACGACAGGTCGTCGAGGGAGCGGTTGGATTCGGTCATGGTGCGAAAGCGTGTAGCGAGTGGTCGAACGACGATTCTAGCCGGCCGGAGACAACGTATTCGAACGGGCGCACCCGTGCGGGTGAACGCCCGTTTCGTCGCCGAACGCGACAGCCGCTCGATGAAGAGCGCTCAGCGCTTGACCGTCGCACCGGCAAGGCCGCCGAGATCGACCGCGTAGGCGAGCGCCAGCTTGCCGAACTTCAGCGCATGGTTGGCCTGGCGATCCGAGTTCTCCAGCGTGTCGTTCACCGTGTGAATGTACGGGCTGTCGTTCTGGTCGGCCTCGAACGGGAATGACGCCGGATACCCCTGCGCATTCCACGACGCGTGATCCGAGCACGCATAGCCGCATTGCGACGTGCCGACCGCGAGCTCCGGCAGGTAGGTCGCCGCGAGGTTCTTCACGTAGGTGTTCTGCGCCGCGTTCGTGTAGTCGGTGATCAGGTAGATATCCTTCGGATCGCCCTTGTAGTTCGTCATGTCGAGCTGCAGCACGCCGACCACGTTCGCATTCTGCGTGCGGAACTGCTTCGCGATCGCCTTCGAGCCGAGCAACCCGGCTTCCTCGGCCGCATACCCGACGAACTTGATCGTCCGTTTCGGCCGGTAGTTGTTCGCGAGCAGCACGCGCAGCGCCTCGGTCAGGCTGGCGATGCCCGACGCATCGTCGTCCGCGCCGGGCGAGCGCGTGTTCTCCGTCGTGCGGCCCACGGTCGAATCGAGGTGGCCGCCGAGCACGACGGTGCCCGCGGCCGGATCGCTGCCGCGGATCGTCAGGATCACGGATTTCTGCGGAAAGCCCGTGTGCGCGACCTGTTCGACGGTGATGTCGGCGCGCGCCCCCGCCAGCTGCTTCCACTGCAGCGCGAGCCAGTCGGACGCGGCGACGCCGTGCGACGTCGTGTAGTAGCGGTTCGTGAAGCCGGACAGCGACGTGATCGTGCCGACGATGTTGCTGGCCTGCAGTTGCTGGACCCACGTACCGATCTGCGGCACGTTCGACACCGTGTACGCGGCGGCGGCCTGTTTCGCGAGCGTCGCCGGCAACGGTTGCAGCGCCTGGCGTGCGTCGTCGAACGAATCGTGCACGACGTAGCCGGGCCCGTGGCCGCGCGTGTGGTGGACCGCGCGGGCCAGTTCGCCGAGGCGGGAATCGTCGATCTCGACGACGTGAACGGTCTCGCGACGCGCGGCGCCGTCGGCCGCCTTGCCGACGTCGACTGTCGTGCTGTATTGCGTGGTTGCGCTTGCATCGATGCGTTGAAGCTGGCGGAACGCGGTGTCGCCGAGCGTGATCCAGACGGGTGTCGCGTGCGCGGCGGCGGTCAGCAGCATGCCGCCCAGCGCGGCGCTCAGGCGGGTCGGTTTCAGAGTGGGCATGGTCGATCTCGTGAGGATGGCGATGTCGATGAAGGGAGCGCGCCGCAGATCGTGCGAGGCGCTCCCGCCTGCTGCGGTATTACGACTTCTGCGGGACGGTCACGCCGTACGTGCAGCTCTTGTTGTACGCGTTGCCGATCGCGGTGAGCTGCGCGCTGCTGTAGCCGAGCGCGGACGCGGCCGTCAGCACGGCCTGCGCGGCGGCCTTCTGGTTGGTCGAGCCGTTGGTCATCGACAGCCCCTTCAGGAACGCCTTGTCCATCGCCTGCGCGCCGATCGCGTCGCGCGCGACGAGGTTGCACGACGCCCAGTACTGGCCGGCCGTGTGGATCTCCGCGCCGCGCGCCTGCGCATAGGTGCGCCCGACGTTCCAGTTGGTCACGCGGCCGCCCCAGAACTCGTTGTGGCCGTCCCAGTTGTAGACCCAGTGATACTGCGCATCCGACGGGCTCCACTGGTTGAAGTCGCGGCTGTACGCGGCGGCGAGATAGTCGCCGGTGCCTTCCGACAAGCCTTCCTGTTGCGACAGGCCGCCGTTGGTGATCCAGTCGTGGATACCGTGGCCGAGCTCGTGGATCACGACGTCCGCGTCTTCCGCGTCGTCGACGCCGCCTTGCCCGAAGGTCAGCCGGCCGCTGCTAGACGAATACGACGAGTTGTCGTCGCCCGATTCGCCGTGCGGGTCGTACTGCACGCCGCCCGTGTACTGGTACGGCAACGCCTTGATGCCGAGGGTCTGGTTCACGTAGCGCAGGAACGTGTCGATGTGGTAGTACACGTTCACGGCCTCGAAATACAGGTTGCCGCGCGTGAATTCGAACGCGGGCGTCGACTGCGACGGGCACGCCTTGTCGAGCGGCGCATCGAAATCGACGCACGCCGCGTACGGGCCCGTCAGCGTGTAGCGGGTGCCCGACTGCGCGAGATCCTTCAGCGTCACGCGCACGCGGGCGGCCGTGAGTTGCGTCGAGTCGGCGTCGTTGCCGTCCTTGTAGCCCGTGCTGCCGTAGCTGCTTTTCGTCGGCGACAGCGGATCGGGGCGGAACACGAAGCCGGTGCCGTCGGTCGCGTAGAACGCCTTGTCCTCGGCGCGCAGCACTTCGCCGCTGCCCGAATCGATCAGCAGTTCCCAATCGCCCTTCGGGCCGTCCTGCGGGCGGCCGCGCACCTTCCACGCGGTATGCGTGCCGGCCTTGTCGACGAACGCGACGAGTTGCGCATCGAGATGCGTGAAGCCGCTCACGCCGAGATACGCACGGGCGCGGTCGAGCGCCTGCTGCTGGTCGACGGCCTGCGACTTGCGCGTCGTCGCGACCACGCCGTTGATCGTGTTGCTCGCGACGTACAGGATGCGGCCGTCCTTCGCGACGGTCACCGCGATCTCGCTGCCGTACACGGGCAATCCGGCGGCTTGCTGCTGCAGGCGCACGACGGTGAAGTCGGCGTCGTTGCGTTCCGACGTGACGACGAGGCTCGCGAGCGCGGCCGCGTCGAGCCCGAGTTGCGCCGCCTGCGACGCGACGAAGTCGCGTGCGGTGGCGGCAGGCGTCGCGGCGGCCTTCCTGGCGCGGTAGGCCGGGTTGTACAGCGTGACGGCGACGCCGTCCGCGCGGAATTGCCCGGCGGCCGTGTCGGCCTTCGCGGCCGGCGGCGCGACGCCGCGCGTCAGGCTTTCGCGCAGGCTCGCGGCCTGCGGGTTCGATACTTTCGTATCGGCCACGGTGCCGCCGACGATGCCGAAACCGAGCGCGAGACCCAGGGCGAACGGCAATGCTTTGCGTGATGTCTGCATACGTGATCCTCATCTCAACGGTTGGACACGCCCGCACGCTCGTGGCGAACAGGCACGACACGGCCCGCGCGCCGGTTCGATGGAACCGGTGCGGCGAAGCGGTGTGGAGAGTCTCGACTGACTAAGGAAACCTAAATGTCAGGTCGAAAAGAAGCGGGCAGGCGAAGCGGGGGACGCGCGTGAAGGGATGCGAACGGCAGGCAGGTGCGGCGACGGCGAAGCGAGCATCGTCATGTCATACCCCTCGGATCGGATCGATATCGGTTGGCAGCCTGCGTGGCGCGATGCGCGTCGAGACGCGGCGTGCCGGTCCGTTAGGCTGCCTATCTAACTTTTTTTGGTATGTTACAGAATATTTTCAGCGACATTCCAAATTATTTTCGACGATCGCTTCGGTCGGTCGATCAATCGCCGGCATTGTTCAGCGGGCGGCGGGAAACGCTGCCGGAACGCGCAATACCGCGCCGGATTGTGATTAAAAGCTGCGACGATCAGCGTGTCGCCCGCCGGTCGCTGCGCGGGCTCATCCCGAATCGCGCGCGATAGGTACGCGAAAAATGCGACGGCGATTCGAAGCCGCACGCGACGCACACCGACGTGATGCTCATGTCGGTCTGCTGCAGCAGTTCGCGGGCGCGATCGAGACGCAGGTTCAGGTAGAAGTGCGTCGGCGTGTCGTTCAGCGTCGCGCTGAACAGCCGCTCGAGCTGGCGCCGCGTGATCGAGACTTCCCGCGCGAGCGCGTCGGAGCCGAGCGGGTTGTCCATGTGCCGCCGCATCGTGCCGATCACCTGGATCAGTTTGCGGTTGTGCACGCCGTAGCGCGCGGCGATCTCGAGCCGCTGGCTGTCCGAGCGCTGCCGGATGCGGCTCACGACGAACTGCTCGGAGATCGCCGCCGCGAGGTCGGCGCCGTGCCGGCGACCGATCAGGTCGAGCATCATGTCGATCGACGCGGTGCCGCCCGCACAGGTGATGCGCCGGTCGTCGATCTCGAACAGCTCCTGCGTCGCGTTCAGGCCGGGATAGCGCTCGCGGAATGCGGCCAGCGCTTCCCAGTGCAGCGTGAGCGGCTGCGACGCGTCGAACAGCCCGGCTTCCGCGAGCACGAAGCTGCCCGTATCGATGCCGCCGAGCGTTGCACCATGCCGGTGCTGGCGGCGCAGCCAGTCGCCGAGCGTGCGCGTGTAGCACACGAGCGGATCGAAGCCCGCGACGACGAATACCGTATCGACCTGCGGGACGTCCGCGCACGCGGCCTCGGCGGCGACCGGAATGCCGTTGCTCGCGGCGACGGGCGCGCCGTCCGCGCTGATCACGTGCCAGCGATACAGTTCGGTGCGAAAGCGGTTCGCGACGCGCAGCGGCTCGACCGCGGACATGAAGCCGAGCGCGGAAAAGCCGGGCAGCAGCAGGAAATGGAAATCCTCGGGCATCGGGGCAGGGGATCGAATCCGGTGGTCGTCGCGTATCGCGCGACGCGCCGAGCGAGCCGGCGCGGGCCGCGCCCGGTTCGCAGGCGCAGAACGGTCAAGCCGGGATTATCGCGGGTTTTGCCGGCGCTCAGCGCGTTTTTGCGTCGCGCATCGTGCGGCGCGCCGTTGCCGACGGCAGTTCGCCGAACTGGGCCTTGTACGCTTTCGCGAAATGCCCGAGATGAATGAAGCCCCAGCGTGCGGCCGCCTCGCTGATCGGCAGGTCGGATTGCCGCGTGTCGAGCAGCAGGCGTCGGACTTGCGCGAGGCGCAGCGAGCGTGTGTAGTTGAGCGGGCCCGTCTGCACGACCGACTGGAAGCTGTTCTGCATCGTGCGCCGGCTGACGCGCAGTTGCGTGCACAGGCTCAGGATGTCGACGGGCGCTTCCGGGTGCTCGATCACGTAGTCATGCACGCGGCGCACGATGTCGGCGTGGCATGCGTGCGTGAGCCGGTTCGGCGGCTCGGGCATCCGGTACGTGAGGAGATCGACCAGCACATTGCCGACCTCGGCGCGGATCGCGCACTGCGCGCGTGCCGCGTCGAACGTATCGGGCGCCGACAGCACGCGCTCGAGCAGCGTCGCGAGTTGCATGCTCGCACGTTCGCGCGCGGCGACCGGCACCTCCACGACGCCGTGCCGCAGCGTGCGTGCGTCCAGCCGGACGTCGGCGGCATCTTCGATCTGCTGCATCAGTTCGGGGTGGACGACCACCCCGATCAGCGACATCTCGTCCGGTGAATGGAGTTCGAACGGTGTGCCGCCACGCGCCATCACGATCGTGCCGCGCTCGACGCGCGCGCCGCCGAACGCGAAGGCGCCCGAGCCGGTGAGCGGCATCCCGAACACCGTATGGCCGTGTGGCAGACATCCGCGCTGGATGATGCGCACGTTTGCCGTTTCCTGGAACAGCTGCACGCCGTCGAGCACCGCGTGTTTGACCGCGCTGCGATACGCGCCGGAACCGATCTGGTCGTAACGCTGGTTCCAGCCGCGCAACGCCTCGGCATGCCGGTCTGCGTCGTCGAACCTCTGATGTAACACGAGCACGGTGCCTCCGGCGATCGTTCGGACCGCGCAAGATTAAACCGACCGAGCGGTCGGCGCAATCAGGGCGAGCGCTATTCCGCGCGGGTGTTTCAGAGGGTCGGAAGGCACGCGGCCGCGCGGCTTTCACACGCATTTCCAATATCCCGAATCGGCACGCACACGTTGCCGGTCCGGGTGCTGACGGCATTTATTGTCGAACTACAGTCGCCCCACATAACGTGAATTCCCACTGGAGGCGGCATGAGGACAAGGCGACGAACCGCGGCGCTCGCGGCGACGCTGGCGTTGGCGGCGGCATGGGCCGGCAGCGCGAACGCGACGGAAAAACCCGAGGAACTGGTCGTGCAGAAGATGCCGCCGTGGCATCCGCACGAGATCTATATCGTCGACATCTCGATGCCGTCGATGACGGACGGGCGCATCTACGTCTACGACGCCGACGCGAAGAAGCTGCTCGGCCAGATCGACGGCGGCTTCGGTCCCGGCTTCGCGATCGCGCCCGACCGCAAAGCGAGTGTCGTCGCGACGACCTACTTCTCGCGCGGCTCGCACGGCACGCGCACCGACGTCGTCGAAATCATCGACAACACGACGCTCGATCATGCGGGCGAGATCGTGATTCCGGCGAAGCATGCGCAGCACGTGCCGTCGCCGTACAACACCGCGTTCAGCGCCGACGGCAAGCGGTTGTACGTCGCGAACATCACGCCGGCCGCCTCGGTGACCGTGATCGACGCCGTATCGAAGAAGGTGCTGTCGGAGATCGACACGGCCGCATGCGTGCTCGCGTATCCGGCCGGTAACGACCGCTTCACCGCGCTGTGCGAAAGCGGCAAGGCGCTGACCGTCACGCTCGACGCGAACGGCAAGGAGGCGAAGCGCACGATGTCGGACGCGTTCATCGACGTCGACAAGGATCCGGCGTTCGTGAACGCGTCGCGGTACAAGGGCGATTACCTGTTCACCACCTACGGCGGCAACGTGCGCAGCGCCGATTTCAGCGGCGACAAGCCGGCATTCGGCAAGCCGTGGTCGCTGCTGACGGACGCCGAGCGCGCCGAAGGCTGGCGGCCGGGCGGCATGCAGCAGACGGCCGTGCAGGCGAAGCAGAACCGTTACTACGTGCTGATGCACAAGGGCACCGACGGGTCGCACAAGGATCCCGGCACGCAGGTGTGGGTGTACGACCTGAAGTCGAAGCAGCGCGTCGCGCGCTGGGATCTCGCGCAGCAGAAGGTCGAGCCGCTCGTGTCGATCCAGGTCAGCGAGGACGACAAGCCGCTGTTCTACGGGCTGACGGCGACCTCCGATCTCGTCGTGATGGATGCGCGTACCGGCGCGCTGCAGCACGTCGAGAAGCAGATCGGCAACACGTCGTCGCTGCTCGTCAACCCGTGAGGCCGCGATGACCCTCGATCCCGTACTCGCCACCAGCGCGCAGGCCGGCGCGGCCGTCGTGGTGCTGCTCGGCGCCTTCGCGAAGATGCGCCGGCCCGCCGAATTTCGCCAGGCACTCGCCGGCTACCGGCTGCTGCCCGACGCGCTGACCGCGCCCGTCGCGTTCGCGCTTCCGCTCGCGGAAGCGCTCGGCGCCGCGGCGCTGCTGTTTCCCGACACGCGCACGGCCGGCGCGATCGGCCTGATCGCGCTGCTCCTGGCGTTCGCGGCCGGGCTCGCGATCAACCTGCTGCGCGGCCACACCGACATCGACTGCGGCTGTTCCGGTTTCACCGCCGCCCGTGCGGACGCACCGCGCGGCATCGGCTGGCTGCATGTCGGCCGCGTGCTGCTGCTCGTCGCGCTGGCCGCGACCGCGTTCGTCGAGCCGGGCACGCGCGCCGTCGTGTGGTTCGACTACCTGACGCTGTTCTTCTCCGTGCTGCTGATCGTCTGCGCGCTGCTCACCGTCGACGTGCTGCTCGCCAACGTCCCGCGCCTTTCCCACCTGAGGAATTCATGATGCAAACCGCTCTCACCGTTTCCACCGCCCTGCTGTGGGTGGCCGTCCTCGCGCTCGGCGCGATCTGCCTCGCGCTGGTGCGCCAGATCGGCATCCTGTACGAACGCATCATGCCGGCCGGCGCGCTGATGATCGACAAGGGGCCGGCCGTCGGCGCGATCGCGCCGACGTTCGAACTGACCGACATTCGCGGCGCGCACGTGAAGGTCGGCGGCATCGACGCCTCGGGCAAGGCCACGCTGCTGTTCTTCCTGTCGCCGACGTGCCCCGTCTGCAAGAAGCTGCTGCCGCTGCTGCCGTCGCTGCAGGCCAGCGAAGCGACGCCCGTGAACATCGTGCTCGCGAGCGACGGCGATGCCGACGAACACACGCGCTTCGCGCGAAAGCACGACCTCGGGCGCTTCCCGTACGTGCTGTCGCAGGAGCTCGGCCTCGCGTACCAGATCGGCAAGCTGCCGTATGCGGTGCTGCTCGACGAAACCGGCACCGTGCGCGCGAAGGGGCTCGTCAACACGCGCGAGCACCTGGAGAGCCTGTTCGAGGCGAAGGAGCGCGGCGTCGCGTCGCTGCAGCAGTTCGTGCACGGCGATCACAGCCACGATGCGCACGATGCGCACGCGCAGCACGCATGACCGGCCGAACCTTTTTCAACGTCATTGGAGAACGACGACATGGGCGTGTTTGATTCATGGTTCGAGCGGTCGGCGCGCGGCGTCGCGCAGCACAGTTCGCGGCGCAGCGCGATGGCAAGGCTCGGCAAGGTGCTGGTCGGTTCGGCGCTGCTGCCGTTGCTGCCCGTCGATCGCACCGCGTATGCGGCCGATGCGGCGTCGGGTCCGTCGGGCGCATCCGGCACCGCCGCCGCGGGTGCGAGCGACGATCCGATGAGCTGCGACTACTGGAAATACTGCGCGATCGACGGCTGGCTCTGCAGCTGCTGCGGCGGCACGTCGAGCAGTTGCCCGCCGGGCACGACGCCTTCGCCGATCACGTGGATCGGCACCTGCCGCAACCCGCACGACGGGTCGGACTACATCGTGTCGTACAACGACTGCTGCGGCAAGACCTCGTGCGGCAAGTGCTTCTGCAACCGCAACGAGCGCGAGAAGCCGCTGTACAAGCTGTCGCTGAACAACGACATCAACTGGTGCATGGCGAACGGTAACTCGAATTACCACTGTTCGGTTTCGGTTCTGCTGGGAGCGGCGAAGCAATGAAAGTGAAGCAAGCAGGAAAGCGCATCGTTGCATGCATGACGGCCGCGACGGCCTTCGCGTTGCCCGGCGCGGGCAACGCACAGGAAACCGTGCGTTACCCGGCCGGGAAAGGCCTGTTCGACGCGCAGTGCGCGGTGTGCCACCAGGCGGGCGGGAAAGGGCAGGACGGCCTCGCGCCGCCGCTGACCGAGTATCCGGGCAAGTACGCGACGGTGGAAGCCGGGCGTGCTCAACTGATCGCGACGCTGCTGCACGGGATGTTCGGCGAGATCGAGGTGCACGACAAGCGCTACAACTTCAAGATGCCGTCGTTCGCGAGCGCGAGCGACGACGACATCGCGCACTTGCTCAATTACGTCGTGTTCGACCTCGATGCGCAGCACGGCGATGCGAAACCGTTCACCGCGGCCGATATCCGGGCGGCGCGCGCGAAGCCGATGGACGGCGCGGCCGTGCATGCGCAGCGCGCGGTGGTGATCAAGGGGCTCGGCCTGTGAGCGGCGCGTGCTCGCCGGCGCGGCGCACGTGCTGCGCGGTGGCGTCGCGGCTGGGCAGCGTGGCGCGTCGCGTGTCGGGCTGGCTGCTGCTGGCGTGCGCGTTTGCCACGTCCGCGCGGGCCGACGGTGCGGCCGACGCCGTGCTCGCCCGGCAACACTGGGTGCTCAACTGCATGGGCTGCCACACGGCGACGGGCGGCGGCATTCCCGGCAAGGTGCCGCCGCTCGCGAATTCGCTCGGCTATTTCACGCATGTGCCGGCCGGGCGCGAGTACGTGATGCGCGTGCCCGGCGCGTCGAACTCGGCGCTGTCGGATCGGGAACTGGCCGACGTGCTGAACTGGGTGCTCACGACGATGAACCGCGATGCATTGCCGCGCGACTTCAAGCCTTATACGGCCGCGGAAGTCGCCGCGCACCGCCGCCCCGCGCTGTCCGACGTCGCGACCGAGCGCGCCGGTCTCGTCCGCGCGTTGCAGGCGCGCGGCATCGACGGCGTTACGGATCGCTACTGACCGACTCACTCAACGAATCAAGGAAACGTGAACATGGAGACGAACGAAACCTTTGCGCTGCTCGACGCGACGCGCGCGTTTCTCGCGAAGCCGAAGCAGATGCTGATCGGCGCCGAATGGAGCGATGCCGCGTCGGGCCGCCAGCTCGATGTGGTGAACCCGGCCGACGGCACCGTGATTGCGCGCGTGCCCGAAGCGGACGAGCGCGACGTGCAGCAGGCGGTCGCCGCCGCGCGCCGCGCCTTCGATGCGGGCCCGTGGCGCACCGCGAAGACCACCGACCGCGAGCGCCTGATGCTCGTGCTGGCCGACCTGATCGAAGCCAACGCGCGCGAGCTGGCCGAGATCGAATCGCTGGACAACGGCAAGCCGGTGATGGTCGCGCAGGGGCTCGACGTCGCGATGGCCGCGCAGTGCTTCCGCTACATGGCCGGCTGGGCGACGAAGATCGAAGGCAGCGTGATCGATGCCGGCATGCCGTACCTGCCGGACAGCGAGATCTTCGCCTATACGAGAAAGGAACCCGTGGGCGTGGTCGGCGCGATCATCCCGTGGAATTTCCCGCTGCTGATGGCCGCGTGGAAAATCGCGCCGGCGCTCGCGACCGGCTGCACCGTCGTGCTGAAGCCTGCTGAGGATACGCCGTTGAGCGCGCTGCGGCTGGGCGAGCTGATCCAGGCGGCCGGGTTTCCGGACGGTGTCGTCAATATCGTCACCGGCTACGGTCACACGGCGGGCGCCGCGTTGTCGCGCGATCCGCGCATCGACAAGATCGCGTTCACCGGATCGACGCAGACGGGCAAGACGATCGGCCACGCGGCGCTCGACAACATGACGCGGATGTCGCTGGAACTCGGCGGCAAGTCACCGGTGATCGTGCTGCCCGACGTCGATCTCGACAAGGCCGCCCAGGGCGTCGCGAACGCGATCTTCTTCAACCAGGGGCAGGTGTGCACGGCCGGCTCGCGCGCCTACATCCATTCGAAGGTGTTCGACGGCGTGATCGAGCGCGTCGCGAAGATCGCCGCGAGCCTGAAGATCGGCCCGGGGATGGACCCGGCAACGCAGATCGGCCCGCTCGTCTCGGCGAAGCAGCGCGAGCGCGTGTGCGGTTACATCGACTCGGGGTTCGGCGAGGGCGCGCGTGCCGCCGCAGGCGGCCGCGCGATCGACGGCCCCGGCTTCTTCGTCGAACCGACGGTGCTGGTGGATACGACGCAGGCGATGCGCGTGGTGCGCGAGGAGATCTTCGGGCCGGTGCTCGTCGCGATGCCGTTCGACGACGTCGATACGGCCGTGCAGCTCGCGAACGACACGCCGTACGGCCTCGGCGCGAGCATCTGGTCGAACGATCTGTCCGCGATCCACAAGCTGGTCCCGCGTATTGCCGCGGGCACCGTGTGGGTCAACTGCCACTCGCTGCTCGACAACGCGCTGCCGTTCGGCGGGATGAAGCAGTCGGGCTTCGGCCGCGAACTCGGTCGCGCGGTGATCGACCAGTACACGGAAAGCAAGTCGGTGATGATGAACTACGCGTGAGCGTCGCGGCGAGCGCGTGCGTGGCCGGCGGATCGGGAACGCACGCACGCGCTGTCAAGCGCGGATCAGCACGACCCCGAGGATGAGGCACGCCGCGCCCGCGACGCGGATCGGGCTCGCCGAATGCTGCTGGATGCCCAGTACGCCGAAGTGGTCGAACACGAGCGCGCCGGTCATCTGGCCGACGACGATCAGCGCGAGCGTCGTCGCCGCGCCCAGGCGCGGCACCATCAGGATCGCGACGCCGACGAATACCGCGCCGAACACTCCCCCCGTCCAGCTGAACCACGACCCCGCCCCGGAAAACGTGCCGCTCAGGCGCGGATGAGGCGACAGCAACGCGACCGCCAGCATCGCGGCGAGGCCGACGAGATAGCTGACCGAGCCGGCCCACCACGGTGAGCCGATCTGCGCACGCAGGTTCGCGTTGAGCACCTGCTGCAACGCCACGCTGATGCCGGCCGCCACGACCAGCAGGTAAGACAGGAGGGTAGCCACGACGATGAACGCTCCGCAAGGATGGCCGCAACGGTGATTCCGGCACGGAAGGCTTTCATTCTGCGGAGCACGCCGGTATAACGCAAATATCGAATCTGGCGTTCATCCATCTCGTTTCGGCATGCCATCACTCCGGCAAATCCAGTATTTCCTGACCGTGGCGGACCTCGGCGGCTTCACGCCGGCCGCGGGCGCGCTTCATGTCGCGCAGTCGGCGCTCAGCCGGCAGATCGGCCAGCTCGAGGACGAACTCGGTTTCGTGCTGTTCGACCGCAAGCCAAGGGGCGTGCGGCTCACGCCGGCCGGCGCGATCTACCGCGAACGCGTGGCGTCGATCCCGGCCACGCTGACGGCGGCTGCCGACGAAGGCTCGCAATTGTCGCGCGGGGAAGCCGGCGTGCTGCGGCTGCTGCATTCCAGTACCGTGCCCGTCAGCAGCCTGATGCCGGATCTCGACCGCTTCATGCGGGATTGTCCGGGCGCGCGGATCGATCTCGACCGCGCGTCGTCCGAGGATCAGGTGACCGAAATCGCGAACGGCCATGCCGATATCGGGATCGTTCGGCTGCCGGTGCTGCGGCGCGATGCACGCGTGCGCTTCGTCGAACTGGCGGCCGAGCGCCTGTGCGTGGCGGTGCCTGCCGATCACGCGCTCGCGGGCCGCAAGCGCATCGCGATCGCGCGGTTGCGGCGGGAGCCGTTCGTGTCGGCCGTGTATCGCGAGCGGGGCGGCCTCGCGCGCGTCGTCATCGATCTGTGCCTGAAGCGGGGCTTCGTGCCGGTGGCCGCGCGGATCGTGTCGCCGAAGACGTCGATGCTGAATCTCGTCGCGGCCGGCCGGGGCGTGGCAATCGTGCCGGCGCGGATGGCGAGCGTCGGGATCGACGGCGTCGTGTTCGTGCCGATTTCCGATGAAGACGCGAAGTCGGTATGCGCGCTGGTGCTGCCGGCGCAGCCGACGGTGCTGGCGCAGGCGTTCGCACGGGTGGTGACGGCGGGCTGAACGGCGCGCTTCCTGATCGACACGCGGGTTCGATCGAACCGACGTCATGACTCAGACGCGGTACCCCGCGTCGCGCATCAACCGCCGCGATAGCTCGCCGCGCGGGCCTTCCGCGTCGAATCGCGCGCCAAGTTTCGCATTCGCACCGCGCGTCACGCCGCGATGCATGGCCACGATGATGGCAAAAAGGGCGACGACGAAGAAAGCGACAAGCATCGTATTGCTCCTGGCCGAAGAAACCGGAGACGGACATCGCGACGGCCGGTCATGTTCGTCTCCGTCCATTTCAGTGATACGCAGTACCCGGGCCCGGGGCGGCGCGGCAACTGGCGGGCCGCGCGCGATCGCCCGGCGGCTTCCAGCATAGGGCCCGCCCACGGCATCCGGCGACGTGTCGGAAGTCTGTCAGCAAGGCCGTGGCGGAATCGAAAGGCGTGCGCCGCTTCCGGGCAATCCCGCCGATCCCCCAAAAAACCCCAAACCCCCGTCAGGAAAGCCTCAAGCGCAAGCTAGTGGTTTCCACTCATAGTCGCAAATAGGCAAGAACAGGTCGCCGCCGGTCTTCTCGCGGCGAATATGGCTCGTTACTTTTACTCCCACGATGCAGGCCGGCGCACACTCCGCGCACCGGCTGCCGCGAGACCAACCGGGAGGAATCGAACCATGAAGTCGACGAAGATCGCCGCGCTCGCCGCGGCCGTGCTGGCGACCGGCGCGTTCACGCACGCCGCGCTTGCCGAGACGGAGGCCGCGACCTGCCGCACCGTGCGTTTCGCGGATATCGGCTGGACCGACATCACGTCGACCACCGCGCTCGCGTCGACCGTGTTCGAGGCGCTCGGCTACAAGCCGACCACGACGATCGCGTCGGTGCCGATCTCGTTTGCCGGCCTCAAGAGCAAGCAGCTCGACGTGTCGCTCGGCTACTGGTGGCCCGTGCAGCAGAAGCAGCTGCAACCGTTCCTCGACAGCAAGTCGATCAACGTCGTCGAACCGCCGAACCTGTCCGGCGCGAAGGCGACGCTCGCGGTCCCGAGCTATGAATACCAGGCCGGCCTGAAGACCTTCGACGACATCGCGAAGCATCGTGCGGAGCTCGACGGCAAGATCTACGGGATCGAGCCGGGCAGCAGCGCGAACGCGACGATCCAGAAGATGATCGACACGAACCAGTACGGGCTCGGCGGCTTCAAGCTCGTCGAATCGAGCGAGGCCGGGATGCTGGTGACGGTCGAGCGCGCGATCCGCGAGAAGAAGTGGGTCGTGTTCCTCGGGTGGGAGCCGCATCCGATGAACATCCAGCTCAGCATGAACTACCTGTCCGGCGGCGACGCGGCGTTCGGCCCGAACTACGGCGAAGCGCGCGTGTACACGCTGACCGCGCCCGACTTCATCGCGCGTTGCCCGAACGCGGGCAAGCTCGTGACGAACCTGCGCTTCTCGACGCAGCTCGAGAACCAGCTGATGCAGTCGGTGATGAACAAGACCAAGCCGGCCGAGGCCGCGAAGGCATACCTGAAGAAGAACCCGCAGGTGCTCGATCCGTGGCTCGCGGGCGTCAAGACGTTCGACGGCAAGGACGGCCTGCCTGCCGTGAAGGCGTATCTCGGCCTGTAACGGCCGGCGCCCACGCGCTATCTGCAATGCGACACAACCCGAATCAAGCGAGGCATCCAGTATGAACCACGAAGTCATCATCACCTGCGCCGTCACGGGCGCGGGCGATACGGTCGGCAAGCATCCGGCGATTCCGGTCACGCCGAAGGAGATCGCGGCCGCCGCGATCGAAGCCGCGAAGGCCGGCGCGACGGTCGCCCACTGCCACGTGCGCGATCCGCAGACGGGGCGCGGCAGCCGCGACCCGAACCTGTATCGCGAGGTGGTCGACCGCATCCGCTCGGCCGACGTCGACGTGATCATCAACCTGACGGCCGGGATGGGCGGCGATCTCGAGATCGGCCCGGGCGAGGACCCGATGCGCTTCGGCAAGGGGACCGACCTGGTCGGCGGCCTCACGCGCCTGGCGCACGTCGAGGAGTTGCTGCCCGAGATCTGCACGCTCGACTGCGGCACGCTGAATTTCGGCGACGGCGACTACATCTACGTGTCGACGCCCGCGCAGTTGCGCGCCGGCGCGAAACGCATCCAGGAACTCGGCGTGAAACCGGAACTGGAGATCTTCGATACGGGCCATCTGTGGTTCGCGAAGCAACTGCTGAAGGAAGGGCTGCTCGACGATCCGCCGCTGTTCCAGCTGTGCCTCGGCATTCCGTGGGGCGCGCCGGCCGACACGGGCACGATGAAGGCGATGGTCGACAACCTGCCGCCGGGCGCGCACTGGGCCGGCTTCGGGATCGGCCGCATGCAGATGCCGATGGTCGCGCAGGCGATGCTGCTCGGCGGCCACGTGCGCGTGGGCCTCGAAGACAACATCTGGCTCGACCGCGGCGTGCATGCGACCAACGGCACGCTCGTCGAACGCGCCCGCGAGATCGTCGAACGCCTCGGCGGCCGCGTGCTGACGCCGGCCGAGGGCCGCCGCAAGCTAGGCCTGCCGGCGCGCGGCGAGCGACTGCTCGAACGCCGTGCGGTTGCCGAATTCGCGTGAGCCGTTTCACCGTCTCGCCGACTGACATGACATGGCGGCGTGCGTCTCCGCGCGGCCGCCCCCCGATTTCCCCTGATTTGAAGGATGCGTTGACATGGCTGTGAAGACCGACATCAAGACGTTTGCCGCCATCGGCACCGGCGTGATCGGCAGCGGATGGATTTCCCGCGCGCTCGCGCACGGTCTCGACGTGGTCGTGTGGGACCCGGCGCCGGGCGCCGAAGCGCGGCTGCGCGCGAACGTCGCGAACGCGTGGCCCGCGCTCGAACGCGTCGGCCTCGCACCGGGCGCCGATCCCGCGCGGTTGCGGTTCGTGTCGACGATCGAGGCGTGCGTCGGCGATGCGGATTTCATCCAGGAAAGCGCGCCCGAGCGCGAGGCGCTGAAGCTCGAACTGCACGAGCAGATCAGCCGCGCGGCGAAGCCCGACGCGATCATCGCGTCGTCGACGTCGGGGCTGCTGCCGACCGATTTCTACGCGCGGGCGACGCATCCGGAGCGCTGCGTGGTCGGTCACCCGTTCAACCCCGTGTACCTGCTGCCGCTCGTCGAGGTGCTCGGCGGCGCGCGCACGTCGCCGGAAGCGGTCGAAGGCGCGATGGAGATCTATCGCAAGCTCGGCATGCGGCCGCTGCACGTGCGCAAGGAAGTGCCGGGCTTCATCGCGGATCGTTTGCTCGAAGCGTTGTGGCGCGAGGCGCTGCATCTCGTCAACGAAGGCGTCGCGACCACCGGCGAGATCGACGATGCGATCCGCTTCGGCGCGGGCATCCGCTGGTCGTTCATGGGCACGTTCCTCACCTACACGCTGGCCGGCGGCGACGCGGGCATGCGACACTTCATGCAGCAATTCGGCCCCGCGCTCGAACTGCCGTGGACGAAGCTGGTCGCGCCGACGTTGACCGACGCGCTGATCGACAGCGTCGTCGAAGGCACGACCGAACAGCAGGGCACGCGCAGCATCAAGGAGCTCGAACGCTATCGCGACGAGTGCATCACCGAGGTGCTGAAATCGATCGCCGCGGTGAAGGCGCGGCACGGGATGCGATTCGAGGACTAGACGATGACGGGCGATACCCCGCTGACGATTTACCGCGACGTGGTGCGGCCCGAATGGGTCGACTACAACGGCCACCTGCGCGATGCGTTCTATCTGCTGATCTTCAGCTTCGCGACCGATGCGCTGCTGGATCGCATCGGCCTCGACGACGCCGCGCGTCGCGAGCGGGGCCGCTCGGTCTATACGCTCGAAGCGCACGTGAACTACCTGCACGAGATCAAGGAAGGCGCGCCGGTGCGCGTCGATGCGCGCGTGCTGGCGCACGACGCGAAGCGGCTGCATCTGTATCTCGAACTGTTCGCCGACGGGCATGACGACGCGGTATCGGCGAGCGAGCAGATGCTGCTGCACGTCAATACGCGCGGCGGTGCGAAGTCGGCGCCGTTCGACGACGACGTGGCCGCGCGCGTGGCCGAACTGCACGCATTGCAGCGCGATTGCGCGGCGCCCGCTTATGCGGGCCGCGTGATCGGGTTGCCGCCGCGGCGCTAGCAACGCGCGTCATCTTTTCCATCGTCATCCTCGATCGCGGAGCGCACACGATGCTCGAACCGGAAATCGCGGCGTTCGTCGCGGCCGTCGACGCGTGGTATCCGGCCGATGCGGCGGCGCGCTCGCCCGACGAGCAGCGCCGCCTCTACGACCGCTTCGCGGCCGAATGGACGCCGGCCGCGCTGCCGGCCGGCATCGTGCGGCGGGACGCCGTGTGGCACGCGCCGGACGGCCGCCCGATCGCGCTGCGGCGCTATACGTCCGCGCACGGCACGCCACGCGGCACGGTGTTGTTTTTTCATGGCGGCGGTTTCGTCGTCGGCTCGCTCGACAGTCATGCGCTGATCACCGCGCAACTGGCGGCCGATACCGGCCTCGATGTGATCGCCGTCGACTATCGGCTGGCGCCCGAACACCGCGCGCCGGCCGCGCTCGACGATTGCGTGGAAGTCACGCGCGCCGCACGCGATGCGCGCTGGCCGTTCGGGCCGTGCGCGCATCCGCTGACGCTCGCGGGCGACAGCGCGGGCGGGATGCTCGCGGCGGCGGTGGCGACCGCGCTGCGCGATGCGGGCGAACGCAACGTGGACGGCATCGCGCTCGTCTATCCGATGCTCGGTTTCGAACCGCAATCGCCCGCGCGCGAAACGGAAGCGCACGCGCCGATGCTGACGCTCGACGACGTGCATCGCTATCGCGCGCTGTACTGGAACGGCGACCTGTCGGCCGTGCTGCTGAGCGATGACCCGCTGCTGCGCGCGTCGGTGCCGCTCGAAGCCACACGCTTCGACGGCTTGCCGCCAGTGCTCGCGATCGGCGCCGAGCACGATCCGCTGCGCGACGATGCGCGCGTGTACGTCGAACGGATTCGCGCGGCCGGCGGGGTCGCGCACGGCTGGATGGGAGAGGGGCTGGTGCATGGCTGCTGGCGCGCGCTCGGAACGAGCCCGCAGGCCGCACGGATGCACCGGATGGTCGGCGGGTTCTTGCTCGCACCACACGCGTAGCGGGCGTTTTCGGGGAGGCAACGATGCAGGCAGCGGCGCAACACCGTATCGAGGACTGGCGGACGTTTTCGGCCGACGCGGCCATCGCGGCGGCGACGATCGGCGATGGCGCGGTGGACGTCGAGTGGAGCGACGCGCGACGCTCGCCGTTCCATTTCGACTGGCTGCGCGACAACTGCGCGTGTTCCGCGTGCGTGCACGCGATCACGCGCGAACAGGTGTTCGAGATCGCCGATGCGCGCGAGGATCTGTCCGCGCTCACCGTGCACGTCGAAACCGATGGCGCGCTGCATGTGGAATGGAACGACGGGCACCGCAGTGCGTGGTCGCCGGGCTGGTTGCGTGCGCATGCGTACGACGACGCATCGCGCGCGGAGCGTCTGGCCGCGCATCGGCGGCACGTATGGACCGGCGACGATGCGACGGCGATCGGCGTGTTCGCGTGGCGCGACGTGATGGAGGACGACCGCGCGTTGCTGGCATGGCTCGGCGCGTTGCAGCGCACGGGGTTGACGCTCGTCGAAGGCGTGCCGGCCGAGCGCGGCCGTGTCGACGAGATCGCGCGCCGCGTCGGCCTGATCCGCGAAAGCAATTTCGGCGTGCTGTTCGACGTCGAATCGAAGCCGCGCCCGGACAGCAATGCGTATACGTCGCTGAATCTTCCGCCGCACACCGATCTGCCGACGCGCGAATTGCAGCCGGGCGTGCAGTTCCTGCACTGCCTCGCGAACGACGCGACGGGCGGCGACAGCATTTTCCTCGATGGCTTCGCGCTCGCGGATGCGTTGCGGCGCGAACATCCGGACGATTTCGAGCGGCTCGCATCGACGCCGTTCGAGTTCTGGAACAAGAGCGCGAACAGCGACTACCGCTGTTCGGCGCCGGTGATCGGGCTCGATGCGCGCGGCCATGTGACGGAAGTGCGTGTCGCGAATTTCCTGCGCGGCCCGCTCGATGCGCCGGCCGGCGCGGTGACGGCCGTCTATCGTGCGTATCGGCGGTTCCTCGCGCTGGCGCGCGAGCCGCGTTTTCGCGTGCAGCGCCGGTTGCGGGCAGGCGACATGTGGGCGTTCGACAACCGGCGCGTGCTGCACGCGCGCACCGAGTTCGACCCGTCGACGGGCCGCCGGCACTTGCAGGGCTGTTACGTCGATCGCGACGAGTTGCTGTCGCGGTGGCGCGTGCTGTCGCGATTGGCGCCGGCCGGGGCTGCGGCCGCGGCGCGCTGACCGACACGCACGGCGCCTTCTCGCACACCTGTTCGGGAAAAAGCACCCGGACGCCAGGCGTCCGGGCGAAGCCACCCGCTGCCGGGCGGCGGAGGTATGCGTTTCACAAAAAAGACGAGCCCCGCGAAGGGGGCTCGTCCGGACTGCTTGACTTCAGCGCGCGACGCGCGGCGCCCGCCGGGGGCGCGTCGGCTTACTGGCCGAAGAAGATCGAGTCGCGTGCGTTCGACGACGCGGCAGCCGGTGCGCCCGAGTGGACGAGCGGAGCCGGTTGCGCGCCGTAGCCGCTGGTGTCGGCGCCATGAACGCGCGCTTCGGCGCTCTGGATGTCGTTCGGGTAGTACGGGCTCGACAGACCCGGCTTGTAGCCGGCCTTTTCGAGCTGGACCAGTTCGTTGCGCACTTGAGCGCGCGTCACGGTGCTTTGGGCGAATGCGCCGAACGAAGCGGACAGGGCGGCAGCGGCAACGACTGCGGAAACGAGCGATTTCATGGTGACCTCCGGTGTTTTATTGAGTTCGCTCTCGACACCATGTCTTGAGCGATTGATCAAATCTTAGTCACCGGGCGGTTCAGGGTAAACGCTTGATTTTGACGATAGATTGTTTCCTGTCTGGTAACAGTGGAGCGTCGAATCAGTCTTTCAACGGGCTTTCTTTTCGGTTGCCGTAATAAGTATGAAGAATATCGAGATCGCGCGCGGGCGGTTCAGCGTGCTTCGGCCGCCGCATCGAACGGCCGGCCCGGCGCGCGTGCGGCGGGCGCCCCGGCGCTGAGGAAGCGCACGCCCGTGGCGGCTTCCGAGGCCTCCCACAGCAATGCCGCCGACGCCACGTTGCGTGCCGCGCGCGGTACGCTCGCCGGCGCCGGCAGCCCGCGCGACTCGAACCAGCCGGACGGGCCGATGTACGCGCCGCCCGCCAGATCGGGCGACGTTGCCGCATGGATCGCGGGCAGCGCGCCCTGGTCGGCCGGCTGCGCGAGATAACGGTTCGCGGCACGCATCAGCGCGGCGCGGGCCGGGGAACTGTCCATCGCCGGGCCCGCGAACTGCAGGTTGGTCGCCGCGTAGCCGGGGTGTGCGGCGACGCTGATGCCGGCGAACGCCGCGCGCTCGAAACGGCGCTGCAACTCGATCGCGAACACGAGGTTCGCGAGCTTGCTGTCGCAGTAGGCGAGATAACGGTTGTAGCGCTGCGTGGCGCGCAGGTCGTCGACACGAATCCGGCCGCCGCGGTTGAAGCCGCTCGACATCGTGACGACGCGCGCCCGGCGCGCGGCGCGTAGCGCCGGCAGCAACTGGCCGGTCAGCGCGAAATGGCCGAGGTGGTTGGTGCCGAATTGCATCTCGAAGCCGTCGCGCGTGTGCCGCAGCGGCAGGAACATCACACCGGCGTTGTTGCAGAGGATGTCGACGCGGCCGTGGCGTTCGCCGACGTCGGCGGCGAAGCGGGCGATCGACGCGAGATCGGCGAGGTCGAGCGGATCGACTTCGACGCGGGCATGAGGATGAAGCCGGCGGATTGCGTCGGCCGCCTGCGCGCCGCGTGCGGCGTCGCGGCAGCCCATCACGACCGTCGCGCCTTTCGCGGCCAGCGTTTCCGCGAGCTGCCAGCCGAGACCGCTGTTGGCGCCGGTCACGACCGCGATCTTGCCGCCTTGCGCCGGGACGTGGCGCGCGCTCCATGCATGCATGTCTGCCTCCATTGGCGCAGCCGGTCGGCCGCGGCACGTAATCGTTACATTGAGTGGTGTAACGATAGTGCGGGCGGACGGAGCAGACAAGCGGGGGAACTAGACCGGCGCTTCTAGGGCTGGCGCGTGGCGCCGCGAGCCCGGCGCGCGGCCGGCAGGTGTTACCTGCTGCCGGCCAGCGCGAGTACTTCGGCGGCGGAGATCATGGCGGCGGCGTTCGCGGGGGCCGGGCGCTCGGCCGGGCGGAACACTTCGTCGCCGCGATGGATGACCTGGCGCGACAGCGCGCAAGTGCCGGTGCGCTGCGCGAAGCGGCGGCGCCAGCGCTGTTCGCCGTAGTGACAGCGGCCGGGTTCGACCCAGCGGACGACGAGCAGCGTATCGGAACGTTCGAGGATTTCGACGTGGACGTCGGCGGGATCGAGCGCAGGCAGGGATTTGGAGGCCTTCATTTTGCCGTTTCCTAAAGCCCGTGCGGGTTCGGCCATGGCAGTGGGGTGTCACTACCCAAGGGGGAATCCGTAGGGGTTTCCATGAGTGGTGCGCTAAATGTAAGCGTCTGTGACCGGAAAAAACATCCTGTCTGGCTCAAATTACCTTTTGCCGATTTAGAAACAATCCACGCTTATTTTCTTGAAAAACCAAGGACAAAAAGCCCCGGACGGGGACGTCCGGGGCGGAAAATCGGCCCGCGCGCCGTGTCTGCTCGCCCAGTCACGGGATACATCGCCGGAGGACGGAGGTGCCCGCAGGGATCCTGCGCGGGCGGGGAGGCGATGTACCGGAAGCGCGGTCCGGCAACGCCATGATGGCGTGCGCCACCCGTTGACACCCTGACGCGAACATGACTTTTTTGTCAGGTTGCGCCGCTCGCCGTGCCGAACGGCGCCGAAAAATCGGCGCAAAGGCCCGCCCGTATTGGCTTTGCGCGGATCGCCCAAGCAAAGCCTCGACGCCGCTCTCACGCCGAATCCTCATCCGCCGGACGGGTTCGCCAGCCCCGGGTAAATACTGAATTCCGATTTCGTGACAAACGCGGGATCCGTTCCTATGATTGGTTGGACCTTTAGTCCTTTGTGCCAATCGGCCGACTGGCGGCCGGCTTTTTCGGAGAGTGCTCATGAGATTGCAGGGCAAACGCGCGCTGGTGACGGCGGCCGGGCAGGGCATCGGCCGTGCGACCGCGCTGCGGTTCGCGCGCGAGGGCGCCGACGTGCTGGCGACCGACATCAACGAAGCCGCGCTGGTGCGGCTCGAAGCCGACGCCGAGCGCGCGGGCGGACGGCTGGTCACGCGGCGGCTCGACGTCACCGACGCGAACGAGGTGGCCGCGCTCGCCGCGAGCGAACGCGCATTCGACGTGCTGTTCAACTGCGCGGGCTACGTGCACCACGGCTCGATCCTCGACTGCGACGACGACGCGTGGGCGTTCTCGCTGAACCTGAACGTCACGTCGATGTACCGGCTGATCCGCGCGCTGCTGCCCGCGATGCTCGAAGCCGGCGGCGCGTCGATCGTCAACATGGCGTCGGCCGCGTCGAGCGTGAAGGGCGTACCGAACCGCTTCGTGTACGGCACCACCAAGGCGGCGGTGATCGGGCTGACCAAGGCGGTGGCCGCCGATTTCGTCGAGCGGGGCATCCGCTGCAACGCGATCTGCCCGGGCACGATCGAATCGCCGTCGCTCGAGCAGCGGATCGCCGACCAGGCGCGCACGCGCCACGTGTCGACCGACGAGGTGCGCCAGGCGTTCGTCGCGCGGCAGCCGATCGGCCGCATCGGCACCGCGGACGAAGTGGCCGCGCTCGCGCTGTACCTGGCGTCCGACGAAGCGTCATTCACCACCGGCACGATTCACCTGATCGACGGCGGCTGGTCAAACTGACCGCGTCAAACTGACCGCCCCTTTCCATTCACTTTCCGTTTCCGTTCGGACGACGATATGAAACTGCTGAGATTTGGCGACAAACACCATGAAAAACCGGGCCTGCTGGATGCGCAGGGCCACATTCGCGATCTGTCCGGCGTGATCGACGACATCGCCGGCGACGCGCTGACGCCCGCGTCGCTCGCGCGGCTGCGTGACATCCCGCCGTCGTCGCTGCCGCTCGTCGAAGGCACGCCGCGGCTCGGCGCGTGCGTCGGCCGCGTCGGCAAGTTCATCTGCATCGGGCTCAACTACTCGGATCACGCGGCCGAATCGGGGATGGAGGTGCCGAAGGAGCCCGTCGTGTTCGGCAAGTGGACGAGCGCGATCTCCGGCCCGAACGACGACGTCGAAATCCCGCGCGGCTCCGAGAAGACCGACTGGGAAGTCGAGCTCGGCGTGGTGATCGGCCAGGGCGGCCGCTATATCGACGAAGCCGATGCGCTGTCGCACGTCGCCGGTTACTGCGTCGTGAACGACGTGTCGGAGCGCGAATATCAGCTCGAACGCGGCGGCACGTGGGACAAGGGCAAGGGCAACGACACGTTCGGCCCGCTCGGGCCCTGGCTCGTGACGGCCGACGAAGTGCCCGATCCGCACGCGCTGCGGCTGTGGCTGGACGTGGACGGCCACCGCTACCAGAACGGCTCGACCGCGACGATGGTGTTCCGCGTGCCGCACCTGATCAGCTACCTGAGCCGCTTCATGAGCTTGCAGCCGGGCGACGTGATCTCGACCGGCACGCCGCCGGGCGTCGGCCTCGGGCAGAAGCCGCCCGTCTACCTGCGCGCCGGACAAGTGATCACGCTCGGCATCGACGGGCTCGGCGAGCAACGCCAGCGCACCGTGCAGGCCTGATTCCCTTTAACGGACGGTTCGTCATGCCTATCATTCGATCGATGCGCGTCCTCGACGTGCGCTTTCCGACCTCGCGCCAGCTCGACGGCTCCGACGCGATGAATCCGGACCCCGATTATTCGGCGGCCTACGTCGTGCTCGAAACCGACCACGACGGGCTCGAAGGTCACGGGCTCACGTTCACCATCGGGCGCGGCAACGAAATCTGCTGTGCGGCGATCGACGCGATGCGTCACCTCGTCGTCGGCCTGGACCTCGACTGGATCCGCGAGGACATGGGCCGTTTCTGGCGGCACGTCACGTCGGACAGCCAGTTGCGCTGGATCGGCCCCGACAAGGGCGCGATCCACCTGGCGACGGGCGCCGTCGTCAATGCGGTGTGGGATTTGTGGGCGAAGGCCGTCGGCAAGCCGCTGTGGCGGCTCGTCGCCGACATGAGTCCGGAGGAGCTGGTGCGGGCGATCGACTTCCGCTACCTGACCGACTGCCTGAGCCCGGACGAAGCGCTCGAGCTGCTGCGCCGGCAGGCGCCCGGCAAGGCCGCGCGGATCGCCGCGCTCGAGCGCGACGGCTACCCGTGCTACACGACGTCGGCCGGCTGGCTCGGCTACAGCGACGACAAGCTGCGCCGGCTGTGCCGCGAGGCGGTGGAAGAAGGCTTCGACCACGTGAAGCTGAAAGTCGGCGGGAACCTCGAGGACGACATCCGCCGCGTGACGATCGCGCGCGAGGTGATCGGCCCCGACCGCAAGCTGATGATCGACGCGAACCAGGTGTGGGAAGTCGACGAGGCGATCGACTGGGTGCGCGAGCTCGCGTTCGCACGGCCGTGGTTCATCGAGGAGCCGACGAGCCCCGACGACGTCGAAGGGCATCGCAAGATCCGCAAGGCGATCGCGCCGGTGCAGGTCGCGACCGGCGAGATGTGCCAGAACCGCGTGCTGTTCAAGCAGTTCATCGCGCGCGGCGCGATCGACGTCGTGCAGATCGACGCGTGCCGGCTCGGCGGCGTGAACGAGATTCTCGCGGTGATGCTGATGGCCGCGAAGTACGGGCTGCCGGTGTGTCCGCATGCGGGCGGCGTCGGGCTGTGCGAGTACGTGCAGCACCTGTCGATGATCGATTACGTGTGCATTTCCGGCACGAAGGAAGGGCGCGTGACCGAGTACGTCGACCACCTGCACGAGCATTTCGTCGAACCGTGCGTGGTGCGCGGCGCGGCGTACATGCCGCCGACGGCGCCCGGTTTCTCGATCGAGATGAAGCCCGAATCGCTGGAGCAATACCGGTTCCGCGGCTGACGCGGGGCGACGCGCGACGGCGCGCCGCGCGCGTCGTGCGCGGCGACAACATGAACGACGGAGACGCGAAGTGGATTTGAATCTGCAAGACAAGGTCGTGATCGTGACCGGCGGCGCGTCGGGCATCGGCGCCGCGATCTCGATGCGGCTGGCCGGCGAGGGCGCGATACCGGTGGTGTTCGCGCGCCACGCGCCCGACGACGCATTCTGGCGCGAACTCGTGCGCAAGCAGCCGCGTGCGGCGTGCATGAGCGTCGAGCTGCAGGACGACGCGCAGTGCCGCGACGCCGTCGCGCAGACCGTCGCGCGCTTCGGCCGCCTCGACGGCCTCGTCAACAACGCGGGCGTCAACGACAGCATCGGGCTCGACGCCGGACGCGATGCGTTCGTCGCGTCGCTCGAACGCAACCTGATCCATTACTACGTGATGGCGCACTACTGCGTGCCGCACCTGAAGGCGGCACGCGGCGCGATCGTCAACATTTCGTCGAAGACGGCCGTGACCGGGCAGGGCAACACGAGCGGCTATTGCGCGTCGAAGGGCGCGCAGCTCGCGCTGACACGTGAATGGGCGGTCGCGTTGCGCGACGACGGCGTGCGCGTGAACGCGGTGATTCCCGCCGAGGTGATGACGCCGCTCTACCAGAACTGGATCGCCGGTTTTGACGATCCGGCGGCGAAAGTCGCGGAAATTGCCGGCAAGGTGCCGCTCGGCCGGCGCTTCACGACGGCCGACGAGATCGCCGATACGGCCGTGTTCCTGCTGTCGGATCGCGCATCGCACACGACGGGCCAGTGGCTGTTCGTCGATGGCGGCTACACGCATCTCGATCGTGCGATCGGTTGAGGGCCGCGTTCCATGCAACCCGACCCGACCCCGAACACCCCGCCGCCGCTGATCGCGCTGACCGGCATCGGCAAGCGCTTTCCGGGCGTGCAGGCGCTCGACGATTGCCGTTTCGACCTGCATGCGGGTGAAGTGCATGCGCTGATGGGCGAGAACGGCGCCGGCAAGTCGACGCTGATGAAGATACTCGCGGGCGTCTACCAGCGCGACGCGGGCGAGATCCGGATGGACGGCCGCCCGGTGGAGATCGCCGACCCGCGTGCCGCGCAGGCGCTCGGCATCGGCATCATCCATCAGGAACTGAACCTGATGAATCACCTGAGCGTCGCACAGAACATCTTCATCGGCCGCGAGCCGCGCGGCCGCTTCGGCGTGTTCGTCGACGAAGACAGGCTGAACCGGGACGCTGCCGCGATCTTCCGGCGGATGCGGCTCGATCTCGATCCGCGCACGCCGGTCGGCCGGCTGACGGTCGCGAAGCAGCAGATGGTCGAGATCGCGAAGGCGCTGTCGTTCGACTCGCGCGTGCTGATCATGGACGAGCCGACCGCCGCGCTGAACAACGCGGAGATCGCCGAGCTGTTCCGCATCATCCGCGACCTGCGCGCGAACGGCGTCGGCATCATCTACATCTCGCACAAGATGGACGAGCTGCGCCAGATCGCCGATCGCGTGACCGTGATGCGCGACGGCAAGTACGTCGCGACCGTGCCGATGGCGGACACGTCGATGGACACGATCATCTCGATGATGGTCGGCCGCCAGCTCGATGCGCAAACCCGCACGCCGCCCGATACGTCCGCGAACGAGATCGCGCTCGAAGTGCGCGGGCTGTCGCGCGGCCGCGCGATCCGCGACGTCGGCTTCACGCTGCGGCGCGGCGAGATCCTCGGCTTCGCCGGGCTGATGGGCGCGGGCCGCACCGAGGTCGCGCGCGCGGTGTTCGGCGCGGACCCGGTCGATGCGGGCGAGATCCGCGTGCACGGCAGGGCCGTGACGATCCGCACGCCGGCCGACGCCGTGAAGTTCGGCATCGGCTACCTGTCCGAGGATCGCAAGCACTTCGGGCTCGCGGTCGGGATGGACGTGCAGAACAACATCGCGCTGTCGAGCATGCGCCGCTTCGTGCGCCGCGGCATGTTCCTCGATGCGCGCGGGATGCGCGAGGCCGCGCAGTCGTACGTGCGCCAGCTCGCGATCCGCACGCCGTCGGTCGCGCAGCCCGCGCGGCTCTTGTCGGGCGGCAACCAGCAGAAGATCGTGATCGCGAAGTGGCTGCTGCGCGACTGCGACATCCTGTTCTTCGACGAACCGACGCGCGGCATCGACGTCGGCGCGAAAAGCGAGATCTACAAGCTGCTCGACGCGCTGGCCGCCGACGGCAAGGCGATCGTGATGATCTCGTCGGAGCTGCCCGAGGTGCTGCGCATGAGCCACCGGATTCTCGTGATGTGCGAAGGCCGCGTGACCGGCGAATTGCGCGCGGCCGACGCCACGCAGGAAAAGATCATGCAGCTCGCGACGCAGCGCGAGTCGACCGTATTGTCCTGAATCAGACGCTCAGACGCCTACCCGATCATGTCCAACGATACGCATCCCGTTCCGTCCCTGGCCACCGGCGACACGCCGGCCGCCGCAGCGAGCCTGAAATCGCGCTTCTTCAACCCGGCCGCGCGGCAGAAGCTGCTCGCGTTCGCGAGCCTCGTGCTGCTGATCGTGTTCTTCAGCTTCGCGTCGTCGAACTTTCTCGAAGTCGACAACCTCGTGTCGATCCTGCAAGCCACCGCCGTGAACGGCGTGCTGGCCGTCGCCTGTACGTACGTGATCATCACGTCCGGCATCGACCTGTCGGTCGGCACGCTGATGACGTTCTGCGCGGTGATGGCCGGCGTCGTGCTGACCAAGTGGGGCATGCCGCTGCCGCTCGGGATTCTGGCGGCGCTGGGCTTCGGCGCGCTGTCGGGCTGCGTGTCGGGCGTCGTGATCGCGAAGATGAAGGTGCCGCCGTTCATCGCGACGCTCGGCATGATGATGCTGCTCAAGGGGTTGTCGCTCGTGATCTCCGGCACGCGGCCGATCTACTTCAACGACACGCCGGGCTTCACGTCGATCGCGCAGGATTCGCTGATCGGCAACCTGATTCCCGCGCTGCCGATCCCGAACGCGGTGCTGATCCTGTTCCTCGTCGCGATCGGCGCGTCGATCGTGCTGAACCGCACCATCTTCGGCCGCTACACGTTCGCGCTCGGCAGCAACGAGGAGGCGCTCAGGCTGTCCGGCGTGAACGTCGACGCGTGGAAGATCGCCGTCTACACGTTCAGCGGCGCGGTGTGCGGGATCGCCGGCCTGCTGATCGCGTCGCGGCTGAACTCCGCGCAGCCGGCGCTCGGGCAGGGCTACGAGCTCGATGCGATCGCGGCCGTCGTGATCGGCGGCACGTCGCTGTCGGGCGGCGCGGGCAGCATCGTCGGCACCATCATCGGCGCGTTCATCATGAGCGTGCTGACCAACGGCCTGCGCATCATGTCGGTCGCGCAGGAATGGCAGACGGTCGTGACGGGCGTGATCATCATCCTCGCCGTCTACGTGGACATCCTGCGCCGGCGGCGCCGCTGACGCAGGTACGGGCGCAAGCACGAACGGGCTTCACCGCCGGCCGGGCCGGCATTTCAGTCGATACCAACCAAGGAGACGCGAAGTGATCAGGAGCAAGGTGTTGAACGCGATCGTCGGGCTGACGTTCGCCGTCGGCGTCACGGCCGGCGCGCAGGCGCAGGAAACCTACATCCCGCTGATCTCGAAAGGCTTCCAGCATCAGTTCTGGCAGGCCGTGAAATCGGGCGCGATGCAGGCGGCGAAGGACTACAAGGTGAAGGTGACGTTCGAAGGGCCGGAAACCGAGGCGATGGTCGACAAGCAGATCGACATGCTGTCGGCCGCGATCGCGAAGAAACCGGCCGCGCTCGGCTTCGCGGCGCTCGACAGCAAGGCCGCGCTGCCGCTCCTGAAGAAGGCGCAGGCCGAGAAGATTCCGGTGATCGCGTTCGACTCGGGCGTGGACAGCGACATTCCGGTGACGACGGCCGCGACCAACAACAAGGCGGCCGCCGCGCTCGCCGCCGACAAGCTCGCCGCGCTGATCGGCGACGAAGGCGAGGTGGCCGTGGTCGCGCACGACCAGACGAGCCGCACCGGCATCGACCGCCGCGACGGCTTCCTCGAACGGATGAAGTCCGCGCATCCGAAGGTACAGGTCGTGACCGTGCAGTACGGCGAGGGCGACCAGCTGAAGTCGACCGAGGTGACGAAGTCGATCCTGCAGGCGTATCCGAAGCTCAAGGGGCTGTTCGGCACCAACGAAGGCTCGGCGATCGGCGTGGTCAACGGCGTGCGCGAGATGAAGCGCAAGGTCGTGATCATCGGCTACGATTCCGGCAAGCAGCAGAAGGACGCGATCCGCAGCGGGCTGATGGCCGGCGCGATCACGCAGAACCCGATCGGGATCGGCTACAAGACCGTCGAGGCGGCCGTGAAGGCGATCAAGGGCGAGAAGCTGCCGAAGGTCATCGATACCGGGTTCTACTGGTACGACAAGACCAATATCGACGATCCGAAGATCACGGCGGTGTTGTACGACTGAACGTGGCGAATGGTGGCGACGATGCGGGCCGTCGCCGCCGCGGCGATTGAACACGAGGGCATCATGGGCGCAGTGCGTATCGATTCGCATCAGCACTTCTGGCGTTATCGCGCGGCCGACTATCCGTGGATCGGCCCCGGCATGGGCGTGCTCGCGCGCGACTACCTGCCCGACGCGCTGTGGCCGCAGATGCATGCGCAGGCGCTCGGCGCGTCGATCGCGGTGCAGGCGCGCGCCGGGCGCGACGAGACGGCATTCCTGCTCGACCTCGCGCGCGACGACGCACGCATCGCGGCGGTGGTCGGCTGGGAGGATCTCGGCGCGCCGGCGCTGGCCGACCGTGTCGCCGAGTGGCGCAGCCCGAAGCTGCGCGGCTTTCGTCACCAGGTGCAGGACGAAGCCGACGTCGGCGCGTTCGTCGCCGATCCCGGCTTCAATCGCGGTGTCGCGTGGCTGCAGGCGAACGGTTACGTGTACGACGTGCTCGTGTTCGAGCGCCAGTTGCCGGACGTGCGTGCGTTCTGCGCGCGGCACGACGCGCACTGGCTCGTGCTCGATCACTGCGGCAAGCCGGCGCTCGCCGCGTTCGAGCGCGACGACACGGCATTTCCGCGCTGGCGTGCGGCGCTGCGCGAGCTGGGCGCGCTGCCGCACGTCGTGTGCAAGCTGTCGGGGCTCGTGACCGAGGCCGACTGGCGGCGCGGCCTGCGCGGGCAGGATATCCGGCATGTCGAACAGTGCCTCGACGCGGCGCTCGACGCGTTCGGCCCGCAGCGGCTGATGTTCGGCTCGGACTGGCCCGTGTGCCTGCTCGCGGCGTCGTATGACGAAGTGGCGTCGCTCGTCGAGCGCTGGGCCGAATCGCGGCTGTCGGCGGCCGAGCGCGACGCGTTGTGGGGCGGCACGGCCGCGCGTTGCTACGCGGTGCCGGGCGACATGAAGCGCGGCATATAAAATAGGCGCGAGCGGTCTGCCGATTCGTCAGACCGTCCGGAACGAAACCGATTACCAGCGTCAACGTATGTCCATCCAGCCGATTCAGAACCGCCGCCTCTACCAGCAGATCGCCGACAAGCTCAGCGCGATGATCGAGTCCGGCGATTTCCCGCCGGGCAGCTATCTGCCGCCCGAGCGCGAACTGGCCGAACGCTTCGGCGTGTCGCGCACGTCGGTGCGCGAGGCACTGATCGCGCTCGAAGTGAACGGGCTCGTCAGCGTGCGCGTCGGCGACGGCGTGAAGGTGCGCCACCCGGAAGCGGCTGCCGTGCCCGAACCCGCGCCGGCGCCCGACGCGAAGGTCGCGCCGTTCTCGATCGTCGAGATCGATCCCGAACTCGGCATCGCGCTCGACCTCGATACCGAAATCCCGCCGTTCGCGCTGCTGCAGGCGCGCCGGCTGATCGAGCCGGAAGCCGCGTCGCTGGCCGCGAAGCATGGCTCGGACGCGCAGATCGAAGGGATTCACGAAGCGTTCCTGCGCAACCAGGACGACAACCGCAGCGGCTCGCTCACGCACCCGGGCGACCGGCTGTTCCACATCCGCATCGCGGAAGCGAGCGACAACCCCGCGTATGCGCTGATGATCAAGCAGTTGCTCGCGCACAAGTACGATCTGATGTTCCAGCGGCTGCAGTCGCTGTACATGCCGAACGACATGCCGCACCGGTCCGAACTCGAGCATCGCGCGATCCTCGACGCGATCCGCGCGCGCGACCCGGACGCCGCGCGCCGCGCGATGGCCGAGCATCTCGACGAAGTGATCCGCATCTTCGGCCGCGCGCTCGACTGAGCGCACGAATCGATTTCCTGCATGTCGGGAAGCGGCGCACGCGACGCGGACCCTTCCGGGTGTCGATGCGGCGTCCGCACCGTGCGAGCGCACCGGCCGTCGGGACAGAACGAACGCTGCGCTGCGAGCGACGCGCGCCGGTCGACCGGCACGCCGCTCGCGCGCCGAATGGAGTGTGACGAATGCGCGTGAACGATTGCCACAATTTCCACGACTTCCGCGAACTCGCCAGGCGGCGGTTGCCGGGACCGATCTTCAACTACATCGACGGTGCGGCCGACGATGAAGCCACGTATCGACGCAACACGCGTGCGTTCGAACGCTGCGATCTGGTGCCGAACGTGTTGCGCGGCGTGCGCGATGTCGACCTGTCGGTGACGGTCATGGGGCAGAAGCTCGGCATGCCGGTCTATTGTTCGCCGACGGCGCTGCAACGCCTGTTTCATCATGACGGCGAGCGCGCGGTCGCCGCCGCGGCCGCGAAATTCGACACGATGTTCGGCGTGTCGTCGCTCGGCACCGTGAGCCTGGAAGAAGCGCGTGCGATCAGCCAGGGCCCGCAGGTCTACCAGTTCTACTTTCACAAGGATCGCGGCCTCAACCGCGAGATGATGAACCGCTCGAGGGACGCCGGCGTGAACGTGATGATGCTGACGGTGGACAGCATTACCGGCGGCAATCGCGAGCGCGACAAGCGCACCGGTTTTTCGATTCCATTCCGGCTGACTCTCGCGGGGCTGACCGAGTTCGCGTTGAAGCCGGCCTGGGCCATCAACTATCTGACCCACGAGCGGTTCCGTTTGCCGCAACTCGACCGGCATGTCGACATGGGCGGCGGCGCGATGTCGATCAGCCGCTACTTCACGGACATGCTGGATCCGTCGATGTCATGGGACGACGTCGCCGCGATGGTGCGGGAGTGGAACGGGCAGTTTTGCCTGAAAGGCGTGATGTCGGTCGACGATGCCCGCCGGGCGGTGGACATCGGCTGTACCGGCATCGTGTTGTCGAACCACGGCGGACGGCAACTGGACGGTTCGCGCGCGGCGTTCGATCAGCTTGCCGAGATCGTCGACGCGGTGGGCGACCGGATCGACGTGATGATGGATGGCGGCGTGCAGCGCGGTTCGCACGTACTGAAGGCGCTGGCGTTGGGGGCGAAGGCCGTCGGGCTGGGACGCTATTACCTGTTCCCGCTCGCCGCCGCCGGGCAGCCCGGCGTCGAGCGCGCGTTGCAACTGATGCGGGCGGAGATCGAACGGGACATGCGGCTGATGGGCTGCGCGTCCGTTGCGCAGCTCGGGCGAGATCAACTGCGCTTTCGCTGACGACGCCGGATTCGACGCCATTCGGGGCGGCGCGTCGGGGGATCGCCTGCTCAGAAGCGATCCGCGCGATACGGCGCCGGGTCGGTGAACGGCGCTTCGCCGGTCATCATCTCGGCGAGCAGGCGGCCGGTGACGGGGCCGAGCGTCAGGCCGTGATGGTTGTGGCCGAACGCGAACCACAGCCCGCGATGCGCGGGCGCGGGGCCGATCACCGGGCGCATGTCGGGCGTGCACGGCCGGAAGCCGAGCCACGGATGCGGGTCGAGCCGCTCGCCGAACCCGAACACCGGCCGCGCGACGCGTTCCGCGCGTTCGAGCTGCACGCCCGTTGGCGGAAGCCCGCGCCGCGCGATCTCGACGCCGGTCGTCAGCCGCAATCCGCGCCGCATCGGCGCGATCACGTAACCGTATTCGCGATCGACGATCGGCGCCGACGGCACGCCGCGCGCGGACGGCGCGTAGTGCATGTGATAGCCGCGCTTCTCGCGCAGCGGAATCCTGTAGCCGAACTTGCCGAACACCGTGTCGGACCACGGGCCGAGCGCGACGACGACGGCCGGCGCGGCCGCCGGGCCGTCGTCGGTCTTCACCTGCCAGCCGGGTGACAGCGCGTCGAGGCTCGCGGCGTCGCCCGTCAGCAGCGTGCCGCCGCCCTGCGCGAACAGCTGCGCATACGCTTTGACGAGCGCGGACGGATCGACGACGCTTTTCGGGTCGAGCCAGTGCAGCGCGCCGCAGAAGCCCGCCGCGAGGCTCGGTTCATGCGCGAGCAGCGCGGCCGCGTCGAGCGGCGTGATGCCGAGCCCGTGGCGGCGCGCGGTGAGGCCGGCCTCGGCCACGCCGCGTTCGAATGCGGCCGGCGTGCGGAACGCTTCCAGCCAGCCGTTCGCGCGAATCAGTTCGCCGGCGCCGGCCCGGGCGATCAGCGCGTCGTGTTCGACGATGCAGCGTTCGATCAGCGGCAGCATGTCGCGCGAGGCCGCCGCGTGACGTAGCGGCGCCGATTCCCACCAGAACCGCGCGAGCCACGGCGCGAACGCGGGCAGCGACGCGCTGTGCCAGTAGAGGTCGGTCGAGCGATTCAGCGCATAGCGCATCAGCGTGAACGGGCTGCGCGGGAACGGGTACGGTTCGACCGACGAGCGCTCGATCAGCCCGGCATTGCCGAAGCTCGTGCCTTCGCCGGGCGCGCCGCGATCGACGAGGGCAACCTTGCGCCCGCGATCCTGCAGGTGCAGCGCGGCGGAGACGCCGACGATGCCGGCGCCGAGAACGATGACGTCGAAATCCATCGATGATGAGTGGCGGTTGGCGGGGCATCGGTGTCGCTTGCGCCGTGCCGCCGCGTGTTGGAGAGCGTGCGAAGCACAAGCATACTCGCGGCCGCGGCGATGCGCATCAACTCATCGAGAACAGCTTTCCCCACCGCGCCAGCACGCCCGTATCGACGCCGGCCATCCGCAACGCCTTCCACACGACCGTCGACACCGTGTCGTAAGCCGCGATGCCCGTCGCCTGTTCGAACGGCCCGGCCAGATGCGCGGCATGCAGGTTCGTGCAGAACGTCGCCACCGCATCCGGCCGCGCCTGTGCCGTCTTGCGCATCAACGCCGCGAGCTGCGTATCGGGCACGTCCGCGAAGCTGGCGTTGTCGCGCAGCCCGAGATGCCGTTCGGCCACGCAGTCGATGCCGAGCTGCGCATACTGACGCACGATCCGTTGCTGCACGTCGTCGAGATATGGCGTGACGAGGCCGAGCCGCCGCACGCCGGTGCGCTCGAGCAACTCGTTCAGCGCGAGCACCGACGTCGTCGCCGGGATGCCGGTCGCTTTTTCGATGCCGCGGCACAGCGCGGCATCGCGTTCGAAGCCGAGCCAGCCGGCCGACGTGCCGCTCCAGCCGATCACGTCGACGCGCGCGTCGGCGAGCTGCCGCGCCGCGACGAGGATGTGCGCCGCGTCGAACTGGTCGAGCGCGGCCGCGCTGAGCGCGATCTCGGTCACGGTGAAGCGCGCGAAATGCACGCTGACGTGTGGCAGGCCGGCGACGATCGCGCTCGTCAGCGGCTCGAGCGCGGTGTTCGACGACGGCGTCAGGATGCCGATGCGGATGCGCGGATTCATCGGATGGCCTCCGCTCAGTCGAGCAACTGCCGCACCGCGGCGACGGCCGCACGGCGCAACGCGGCAAGGTCGAGCCCCGGGATCTCGCCGTTGTCCACCACGATCCGACCGTTCACGATGTTGTACTTCACCGGCGCGGGCTCGCCGGCCGCCACCGGCGCGATCGCATGGTCGTGGAAACCGTTGAAGCGCGGTCCGCTCACGTCGTACAGCACGAGATCGGCGGCTTGTCCGACCCCGAGCGTGCCGACCGCATCCAGCCCGAGCACGCGGGCGCCGCCTTGCGTGCCCCAATGCAGCACGTCCTCGATCGTGGTGGCCGACGCGCCGTGCGCCGCGCGATGCACGAGCCACGCGAAATTCGCCTCGTGCGTCATGCTGCCCGATTCGTTCGACGCGACGCCGTCGACGCCCAGCGATACCGGCACGCCGGCCGCCGCCATGCGCGGCGCGGGCGCGATGCCGCTGCCGAGCCGTGCATTGCTGACGGGGCAGTGCGAGCAGCCGGTGCCGGTGTCCGCGAGCATCGCGATCTCGCTCGCCTCGAGATGAACGAGGTGCGCGAACCACACGTCCGGGCCGAGCCATTCGTGCTCGGCGACGAATTCGACGGGCAGCTTGCCGTAGCGCTCGCGGCAGAAATCGACGTAGCGGGTCGTCTCGGACAGGTGCGAATGCAGCCGCAGACCCATGCCGCGCGCCGCCCGCGCGACTTCCGGCAGCAGGTCCGGCGGCAGCGAGAAGGTCGGCGTCGTCGGCGCGACGACCACGCGGCGCATCGATGCCGCGCCCGCGTCGTGATAGCGCGCCTTCAGCCGTTCGATATCCGCGAGCATCTGGTCGAGCGTCTCGGGCTGCAGCGCGGTGCCGGCGAACCCCGGATGATCGCCGGCCGCCTGCAATGCGCCGCCGCGGCACAGCACGAAGCGCATGCCGAAGGCGGCGGCTTCGTCGAACAGCAGGTCGCCGGTCTCGGTCGTGCCGCCCGCGTGGTACAGGTAATGATGATCGGCGCAGGTCGTCACGCCGGACAGCAGCAGTTCCGCGAAGCCGAGCCGCGCGGCGATGCGCGCGAGTTCCGGCGTGAAGCGGGCGACGCGCGGATACGGGACGGCGGCAAGCCATGCCTGCAGGTCGGCGTTGATGCCGGCCGGCACGCCTTTCAGCAGGTTCTGGAACAGATGATGGTGCGTGTTGATCCAGCCCGGATAGACGACGCAATGGCTCGCATCGATCACGCGCTCGCCGGGTAGCGGCGCGAGATCGGGTGCGATCGTCTCGATCCGGCCGTCGCGGATGCGCAGGTCGGGCCGGCCGAGCCGCGCGGCGTCGCCGGGGTGGCCGCTCATGACCGCGAGCGGGTGGCGGATCAGCAGCGAAGAACAAGGAACGCTCATGGTCGGGTCTCCTCGGATTCGGATAGTCGGTCACGGGTTGTCGTGCGCCGCGCGCCGCCGTGAGGCCGCGCGCGGCATGAAGCCGGTCAGTCGCACTCGCGCGCCATCGGGCTGCGGGGCGCGGCATCGGCACGGGCATGCGTTTCAACGGGGGCGGCCGCCGGCACGCCGTTGAGCAACGCATTGAGCAGCACCGACACGAGGCAGGCGATCACGACGCCGCTGTGCAGGAACGGCTGCGTCCAGTCGGGCATGTGCGCGAACACCTTCGGCGCCATCACCGGAATCAGCGCGGTCGCGATCGTGAAGCCGACGATCAGCACGTTGTAGCGGTTGTTCTCGAAATCGACCTTCGCGAGCGTCTGCACGCCGGCCGCGACGACCACGCCGAACATCGCGATACCCGCGCCGCCGAGCGCGGCCGACGGCGTCGACGCGACGATCGCGCCGATCTTCGGCACCAGCGCGACGACGCACATCAGCACGCCGCTGACCGCGACGATCCAGCGGCTGCGCACGCCGGTCAGGATCACGAGCCCGACGTTCTCCATGAACGCGATGAACGGGAACGCGGCGAACGTGCCGGCGATCGCGCTCGCGATGCCGTTCGCACGCAGCCCGCGCACGACGTCCTCCTCGCTCACCTGTTTCTCGACGATGTCGCCGATCGCGACGAACAGGCCCATCGATTCGACCATCTGCACGATCATCACGACGACCATCGTCAGCACCGGCACGATCGCGAACACGGGCGTGCCGAAATGGAACGGGTAGGGCACGGTGAACCACGGCGCGGCCGCGACGTTCGTGAAGTTGCCCATCCCGAGCGCGATCGCGAGCAGGCTGCCGGCCACCAGCCCGATCAGCACCGACAGGTTGCGCAGGAACGCGTTCGCGAAGCGGTTGACCGCGAGGATCACGACCGCGACGACGAGCGCGACCGCGAGGAACGACAGCTCGCCGAACTGCAGCTTCGCCGCGTCGCCGCCGCCGGCCCACTGGTATGCGACCGGAAACAGCTGCAGCCCGATCACGGTGACGATGCAGCCCGTCACGACCGGCGGGAACAGGCGGCGCAGCCGGCCGACCAGCGGCGCCGCGAAGGTCGTGATGATGCCCGCGCCGATCACCGCGCCGCACACGCCGGCGAACCCGACGCCCGGCGTCAGGCCGATCGCGATCACCGGGCCGACGCTGCTGAACGCGACGCCCTGCAGGATCGGCAGGCGCACGCCGAGCTTCCACACGCCGACCGTTTGCAGGATCGTCGAGATGCCGGAACAGAACAGCGCGGTGCTGATCAGCACGGTCGTATCGGCGGGCGACATCTTCAAGGCCGATGCAACGATCAGCGGCACCGCGATCGCGCCGATATACGCGACGAGCATGTGCTGCAGGCCGAGCGTCAGCATCTGGCGGCGCGGCAGGACCCGATCGACGGGATGTGAAGCAGAGTTCATGGGCGTGTCTCCTGAGGTTCGTTATCGGGCGGGCGCATGGCGCACCCGCCTGGCGTGCCCGTCAGGCCGCGACCGGCGCGGCGAGACAGGCATGGAAACGGTCGGTCAGCGCGGCGCGATCGAGATCGCGGCCGATGAAAACGATGCGCGACGAGCGCGGCTCGCAGCCCCACGCCTGCGCGGCGCGCAGTTCGATCACGCCGTGCACGCCCTGCAGCACGTAGCGCTGCGCGCGACCCTGCACGGCGAGGATGCCCTTCATCCGGAACAGGTTCGCGGTGTCGGCGCGGCGCAGCTCGCCGAGCCAGGCTTCGAGCGCGTCGAGATCGACGTCCGCGTCGACTTCGATGCCGACCGACGATACGCTTGCGTCGTGTTCGTGGCGATCGTCGTGGCCGTCGTGGTCGTCGTGCGGATGATCGCCGTGTGCGTCGTGGCCGTGCGCATGCGTGTGTTCGTGTTCGTCCGCATGCGGCGCCTCGACCGCCAGCCCGTCGCTCTCGACGAGAATCTGCGCGAATTCGTTCGCGCCGATCCCGAGGATGCGATCGAGATCGACCTGCGCGTAGCTTGACGTCACGATCTCGGCGGTGCTGTTCAACTCGCGCAGCCGCGCGGTCAGCGCGCCGACGTCCGTCGCGTCGACGAGATCGACCTTGTTGATGACGATGCGGTCTGCGCAGACGATCTGGTCGACCGCCTGGTTGTCGCGGCCGTCGAGCACGAGATCGTCGAGGTGCGCGCGAATATGCTTCGCGTCGACCATCGTGACGACCGCATCGAGCGCGACTTCCTTCGCGATCGGATCGTCGAGAAAGAAGGTTTGCGCGACCGGATACGGATCGGCGAGCCCGCTCGTCTCGACGATGATGTGATCGAGCCGGTCGGGCCGGGCGACCAGCATCCGCACGATCCGCACGAGATCCTCGCGCACCGCGCCCACGCAGCACACGCAGCCGTTCGTCATCTCGTAGATTTCCTCGGTCGATTCGAGCACGAGGCCGCCGTCGATGCCGATTTCGCCGAACTCGTTCTCGATCACCGCGATCTTGCGGCCGTGTTTCTCGCGCAGGATATGGTTCAGCAGCGTGGTCTTGCCCGCGCCGAGGAAGCCGGTCAGCACGGTGACCGGAATCTTCTGGACGTCGCTGTGGGTGGTGTGGATGTGGGTCATGACGCGTCTCCGTTGAGTCGGTTGGGCTGCGGATGGGGCCGTGATTCGCTGTCTTTCCAGCGATGGACGGTGCGGGAATCGAGGTCGAACAGGTCGAGCACGCGGCCGAGCGTGTGGTCGATCATCTGCTCGAGCGACGCGGGGCGCGCATAGAACGCCGGCACGGGCGGCGCGACGATCGCCCCCATCTCGGTCGCGGCGGCCATGTTGCGCAGGTGCGTGAGCGTGTACGGCGTTTCGCGTGCGAGCAGCACGAGCCGGCGGCGCTCCTTGAGCGCGACGTCGGCGGCGCGCGCGATCAGGCCCGCCGACAGCCCGCTCGCGATCTCGGCGAGCGTCTTCATCGAGCACGGCGCGACGATCATCCCGAGCGTGCGGAACGAGCCGCTCGCGATCGGCGCGGCGATGTCGTCGCTGCGGTACAGCACGCTCGCGCGCGCGGCGACGTCGGACAGCTTGAAATCGGTCTCGTGCGCCATCGTCAGCGCGGCGGCGCGGGACACGACCACGTGCGTCTCGATGTCGAGTTCGCGCAGCAGCGCGAGCAGCCGTATCCCGTACACGAAGCCGGACGCGCCGCTGATGCCGACCACGAGCCGCCGCGCGCTCATCGCGGCGCTCCGGCGAGTTGCGTGACGAGATGCGCGGCACGCTGCATTGCAGCGTCGCCGACCCGGGCGCGCACGCCGTCGAAGCGCGCGCCGCGGGTCGCGTCGACGCCCATTCGCGACGTCGTGCCGTCGGCCGACGACGATGGGTCGAGCGGGCTGCCGGGCAGCCCGTCGACGACGAACAGGTCGCGATGCGGCTGGAAGTGCGTCGCGATCGCCCACAGCACCTGCGCGTCGTCGGTGATGTCGATGTCGCTGTCGACCGCGACGACGTTCTTCAGGTACGGGTCCCAGCCGAGCAGCGCGAGCATGATCTGGCGCGCCTCGCCGTCGCGCGACTGCTTCAGCGCGACGTAGCAGTGAAAATGCGTGCCGGAATTCGGATAGTGGATTGCGGTGACGGCCGGAAAGCGCGCCTTGAGCTTCTCGCTCATCTCGGCTTCGCGCGGCAGCCGCGCGAGTGTCAGGTGTTCCGCGTACGGGCCGCCGACGACGTCGACGAGCCATGCGTCGTCGCGCCGCATCATCGTGTCGACGCGCAGCACGTTGTTGGTCGAGCGATCCGACGAGTAGCCGGTGAATTCGCCGAACGGGCCTTCTTCGGCGTGCGCATCGGGATCGATCGTGCCCTCGAGCACGAACTCGGCGGCGGCGGGTACCCCGATGCCGTGGCGCGGTGTGCGCACGAGCTGCAACGGCGCGCCGAACAGCCCGCCCGCGATCGCGCGTTCGTCCGCGCCGAACGGCACGCGCGCGGCGGCCGCGAGCATGACGAGCGGATGTGCGCCGATCACCATCGCGACTTTCAGCGTGTCGCCGCGGGCTTTCGCGGTTTGCAGCATCCGCCACAGATGGCCGCGCGAATGCAGGCTCGTCGCCAGCGCGTTGCGCGCGTGCGGCATCGAGCGGTGATAGCTCAGGTTCGCGATGCCCGTCACCGGATCTTCGGCGACGATCACCGCGTTGGTCACGTATGGTCCGCGATCCGTTTCGAAGTGGCGGATCATCGGCAGGTGCGCGAGATCGACCGCGTCGCCTTTGACCACATGATCGAGCACGGGGCCGTGCGGCACGACGACCGGCGCGACGGGCGCGTTCGCGCGCTGCTGCCACGCGTCGAACAGCCCGTTCGCGTCGACGCCGAACAGCCGGCCGATACGCGTGCGGGACGCGAAGACGTTGGTGACGAGCGGCGTCGACAGGCCGTCGATGCGCTCGCAGACGAGCATCTCGTGCCGGCCGCGCGCGGCGAGCGACGCGACGACGGCGGTGACGTCCTGGTCGGCGGACAGCGGCTGCGCGATCGTCAGCACGTCGTCCGGAAAGCGTTCGCGATAGGCGGTCGCGAAGTGATGAAAATCCTGCTGCTCGGCGAAAAGGCTCGACGCCATGATGCACTCCGTCGGATGCGGAAGGGAAAAGGCCGGACCGCGTGCACGGCGGCACGCGGTCCGGGCGCCGGCGCGTTACACGTAGGTCGCCGTCAGGCGCTTCTGTGCTTCGTCGAGATCCTTCGGCGGCTTGGTCGGCTCGATGCCGACGAGGCGGGCGATGTTGTTGCCCATGTAGTCCTCGAGGCCGTCCTCGTCGAGATCCATCCCCTGCGGCGCGGGCCCGCACAGCATTTCCAGCTCGCGCAGCCACATGCCGGGCTCGTTCGGCGGCGAATCGGTGCCGAACACGATCTTGTTGCGCGGCAGCTCGCGCGCGAATTCGACGATCCGCGACTGGTAGCACCAGCCCGATTCGCAATACACGTTCGGCGTGTCCATCGCCATCCAGAACGCTTCGAACGAGTAGTTGCCGCCCGTCTGGATGCCGAAGTGACCGATGATGAAGTTCACCATCGGAAACTCGCGGATGATCGGGTAGAACTGCGTCGGAATCGTGTATGGCCCGTCGCCCGTATGGATCAGCACGACGGTGTTGTACTTCGCGCACACCTTCATCGCGGGGCGCAGCCAGTCGAGCGCGCGGTCCGGCCGGTAGCCGTGCATGTTCGCGTGCAGCTTCACCATCTTGAAGCCGTACTCCCTGATGTGGAATTCCAGCTCCGCCGCGCCGTTTTCCGGGCCCCAGCGCGGGTTGTACGTGAAGTTGCCGATGAAGCGGTCGGGGTACTTCTGCGTGAGTTCGGCGATGTACGCCATGTAGTCGCGAATGCCGTCGCGGCCGCGGCGATTGCCGTCGCGATAGCCGGTGTTGCCGGGCGGCGGCTGGATGAACCCCATGTCGATGCGGCGCGGCTTGCCGTTGATGATGTACGGGCCGTCCATCATCTTCAGCAGGCGTTCGCCGGTGAACGGTTCGCCGGTATGGCGCCACGCCTCGTCGACGAGGTTGGTCGGGTGCAGGTGCGTATCGATGATCATGCAATGCTCCGGAATCGGGAGAGAGGGGCGCGCGTCAGGCGGCGAGCAACGCTTTCGCTTCGTCGACGGTGCGCGGCGCGGGCGTCGGTTCGAGGCCGATCATGCGCGCCGTGTTGTTGCCGAGGTAATCCTCGAGCGTGTCCTCGTCGAGATTCATCCCTTGCGGCGGGTCGAAGCACAGCACTTCGAGCAGGCGCAGCCACATGCCCGGTTCGTTCGGCGGCGTGTCGGAGCCGAACAGGATCTTGTGCTTCGGCAGCACCTTCGCGAATTCGACGATGCGCGACTGCAGGCACCAGCCCGATTCGCAATACACGTTCGGCAGATCCATCGCGAGCTGGAACGGCTCGAAGCAGTAGACGCCGCCCGTCTGCACACCGAAGTGCGCCATGATGAAATTGACCGTCGGGAATTCCTTGATCATCGGCACCCACTCGGTCGGGATGCTGTACGGGCCGTCGCCGGTATGCAGCTTCACGAGCACGCCGAGTTCCGCGCATTTCTTCAGCGCGGGGCGCAGCCAGTCGAGCGCGCGGTCGGGCCGGTACGCATGCATGTTGGCCTGGAATTGCACCATCTTGAAGCCGAGCTTGCGCACGTAGTGATCGATCGCGTTCACGCCGTTCTCCACGCCGCAGCGCGGGTTGTAGACGAAGCAGCCGATGAAGCGGTCGGGATGCCGGTGCACCATCTCGACCGTGTACGCCATGTACGCGTCGATCGATTCGGTGCCCGATTTTTCGCCGTCGGTATACGTATAGATGGTGTTGCCTTGCGGCGGCTGGATGAACGCCTTGTCCACGCGGCGCGGCTTGCCGTTGATGAGGAACGGGCCGTTCATCGTCTCGATCAGGCGTTCGCCGGTGAACGGCGGGCCGTCGTGGCGCCACGCGAGGTCGACGAGATTCGTCGGGTAACAGCTGGTGTCGATGATCATCTACTCGATCTCCTTGAGAGGAACCGGAAAAGCCGGTTGCCGGGTCGCGGGCAGGCACGTCGATGAAGCGACCTGTCGGTCGGATTCATGCGGCCCTTTGCAAGGCGCTTTTTTTTCGCGCCTTCCCCTCGCCGGCATCGAGTGACACACTGCGGCGTGCACTGCTGCTTGAGACCGAGTGTCACAAGCCGAATGTGCTCTGTACAATATTTTTTACTGACGCTCTTGATACGTTTGCGATATGGACATGCGTGTGTTGCGTTACTTCGCGGTGCTGGCCGACGAACTGCATTTCGGGCGCGCCGCCGCGCGGCTCCATATCTCCCAGCCGCCGCTGAGCCAGCAGATTCGGCTGCTGGAAGAGCAGCTCGGCACTGCGCTGTTCGTGCGCTCGCAGCATCGCGTCGCACTCACGGAGGCAGGGAAAACACTGAAGGAACAGGTGCCGCTGATCGTCGCGCAGTTCGATCGCGCGATCGATCTGACGCGGTGCGCGGGGCGTGGCGAAGTCGGGCGCCTCGCGGTCGGCATCATCAGCTCGGCGATGGTCGCGCCGATCCCGCACGCGTTGCGCGTGTTCGCCGAACGCCATCCGCACGTGCACTGGTCGCTGCACGAGATGACGCCGGCCGCGCAGATCGATGCGCTGAAGGAGAAGCGGCTCGACGTGTGCTTCTTCCGGCTGTTCCAGGACGATCCGTCGATCCGCAGCGAGATCGTCGTGCGCGAGACGGCCGTGGCCGTGCTGCCGCCAGGCCATCCGCTCGCATCACGCGCTGCGATCGCGCTCGGCGAGCTGGCCGGCGAGCAGTTCGTGTCGTTCGGCCTGCGGCATTCGCAACTGGCGCGCTTCCTGCAGCAGAGTTGCGTCGATGCGCGCTTCACGCCGCGGATCGCGCACGAGGTCGTCGAGGTGCACACGCTGCTGTCGCTGGTGCGCGAAGGGCTGGGCGTCGCGCTGCTGCCGGCGTCGTCGCGGCAGATCTCGACGGGCGGCGTCGCGTTCGTGCCGCTGTTGCCGCCGGCGCTCGAGGTATCGCTGCAGGCGCGTTACCGCGCGGACGATACGTCGGCGGTGCTCGGCGCATTTCTCGATACCGTGCGCGAGGTCGCGGCGGAATTCACCGCCTGAAGCGCGCGGGTCAGCGCGCGAGCGATTGCGTGACCAGCGCGCCGATCGCGTCGATCAGCGGTTTCACGCGTGCGTGCCGCTCGCGCGGCCAGATCGCATGGAGGTTGTAGTGGGTCGGAATCGCGATCGTGCAGAGCTCGACGAGCCGGCCGTCGCGCAATGCATCGGCGCCGAGCAGCCCGCGCACCAGTCCCGCGCCGCACCCTGACGCCAGCGTCGCGACGAGCCCGGCCGCGTTGTCGAACACGGCGATCGTCTCCGGTTCGACGGGCGCCAGCCCGGCCGCTTCGAGCCACGGAATCCACGAACGCTTCGTATAGCCGAGCAGCGGCAGCTCCAGCACCTGCTCGGGCGCGAGCGGCGCGGCGAGCCCGTAGCGGGCGAGCAGTGCCGGTGCGGCCATCGCGGTCAGCCGGTCGGGGCAGACCAGTGCGCTGTCCACGCCTTCCCATTCCCCGTAGCCATAGCGCAGCGCAATATCGACACGATCGAACGCATCGCGGTCGTGGCGCGGCGCGGACAGCACCGTCAGCGTCGTGCCGCCGAGCGTGCGCATCAGTTCCGGCAGCCGTGCGGGCAGCCAACCCTGCATCAGTTCGGGATCGACGTCGAGCCGGAGCGACGGCGCGGTCGTGCGCCCCTTGACCGACGACAGCGCGCGATCGATCTGTTCGAGCCCGTCCGACAACTGGTTCGCGAACAGCGTCCCCGCGTCGGTCAGGATCACGCGGCCGCCGGCCCGCGCGAACAGCGGCTGGCCGATGAATTCCTCGAGCGAGCGGATCTGCTGGCTGATCGCGCTGTGCGTGAGCGCCAGCTGACGCGCCGCGCTCGAAAAACTGCCGACCCGCGCGGCCTGCAGGAACGCCTGCATCGACTGGATCGAAGGGTATCGCTTGAGCATCTGTTAGTCCGACTGACAGGGATTCGACGAAATGATCGCTGGCGTGGCCGCCCATCGCGTTTCGATAATGCTGCGAAACCGCGCACCGCCCCATGAATGCGAATCAGGAGACTGCACATGATCGACATCGTCGTGAACGATACACGCCATTCGCTTGAGAATGTACCGGACGACATGCCGTTGCTGTGGGTGCTGCGCGACCGGCTCAGGCTCACCGGCACGAAGTTCGGCTGCGGCAAGGGCCTGTGCGGCGCGTGCACCGTGCATCTCGAAGGGCAGGCCGTGCGGTCGTGCCTGATCCCCGCTGTCGCCGCGAACGGGCGGCACGTGACGACGATCGAAGGGCTGTCGCCGGACGGGCGCCATCCGCTGCAGCTTGCATGGGTGGCGGAGGACGTGCCGCAATGCGGCTATTGCCAGCCAGGGCAGCTGATGCAGGCCGCCGCGCTGCTGAACGGCGGGCAGCCGGTGGATGACGCGGCGATCGTGTCGGCGATGTCGGGCAACATCTGCCGCTGCGGCACCTATGCACGGATTCACCGTGCGATCAGGCGTGCGGCCGCCGGCGATCCGGCGTTGAAGGCTGCCGCCGAACCCGTGAAGGAGGCGTGACATGCGCGACGATCACGCAACGGATGCACCGAGCACCGACGACACGCCGCGTCGTCGCTTTCTCAAACAGACTTCCGCGCTGCTCGCCGCCGGCATCGCGATCGGTTTCCGGATGCCCGATGCGGCGGCCGCGGGCAAGCGTGCGAGCGGCGATCCGCATCCGTCCGCGGGCGAATTCGAACCGAACGCATGGGTGCGCGTGCTGCCCGACGACACGATCAAGCTGGTCGTGCACAAGCACGATTCGGGCACCGGCACGCGTACCGCGCTCGCGGCGGTGGTGGCGGAGGAACTCGACGTCGATCCGTTTCGCGTCGACGTGATCACGCCGGAAGATCCGTTCTTCGCCGACTACATCCATCCGCTGTGGAAGGTGTTCTCGACCGGCGGCAGCACGAGCGTCGCGATGGAATACGAGCGGTTGCGTCGCGCGGGTGCGACTGCGCGGGCGATGCTGGTGGCCGCGGCGGCGCGGCAATGGAGCGTGCCCGCCTCGACGTGCACGACGGCCGATGGCGCCGTGCTGCATGCGGCGAGCGGGCGCCGTGCGACATACGGGTCGCTTGCGCAGGCCGCCGCGCAACTGCCCGCACCGACGCAGGTCGCGCTGAAGGACCCCGCGCAGTTCCGCTACATCGGCAAGCTGCGCAGCAAGCGCGGCGCCGCGCAGAAGGCCGATGGTTCGTTTCCGTACAGCATCGACGTGTCGCTGCCCGGGATGCGGGTGGCCGTCGTCACGCGCGCGCCGGTGATCGACGGCCGCGTGCGCCGCGTCGACGCGAAGGCCGCGCTGGCGATTCCCGGCGTGCGCGAGGTATTGCAGATTCCGCCGCGCCCCGACGTGCTCGGCGGCAACCAGGCCGGCGTCGCGGTGCTCGCGGACGATTACTGGTCGGCCCACAAGGGACAGGCCGCGTTGACGATCGAATGGGAGGACAGCCTGTTCGAGACGTTCGACAGCGGCACGCTCGCCGCGCGTCAGGCGGCGTGGATCGACGATCCGACCGCGCGCGTCGTACCGACGATCGCCGACGGCGATCCCGCGCATGCGAAAGCGCCCGACGCACGCATGATCGAAGCGTCGTATTCGATGCCGCACAAGGCCGCGAATCCGCTGGAACCGATCAACCTCACCGTGTGGGCGCGCGACGGCGGCATCGAATACTGGGGCGGGCTGCAGGTGCCGTCCACCGCGATGGAAGCGGCCGACGTGATCGGCGGCATTCCCGCACATCGCGTGACGTTGCACGAGCTCGTGTCGGGCGGCAGTTTCGGCGCGCGCGAAGCGAAGTACTGGCTGTTCGAGGCGACGTGGCTCGCGGTGAAGACGGGCAAGCCCGTGAAGCTGATGAACAGCCGCGAGGACGAGATGCGCGCGTTGTTCTATCACGCGGCGAGCCACCACCGTGCGCGTGCGGTGCTCGATGCGCAGGGCAATCTCGCGTCGCTGTGGCTGCGTGGCGTGATGCCCGCGTCGCCGCAGCAGTGGGAGCCCGGTTATCTCGAGCGCACCGACCGGATGGATTTCAGCACGACCGAAGCGCTCACCAAATGGGAGTTCGCGTACCGTGCGCCGCATCGCGATATCGGCTGGATCCGCATGGAGACGGGCGTGCCGACCGGCTGGTTTCGCGCGGTGAGCTACATCCCCAACGTATTCGCCGTCGAATCGGTGATGGACGAAGCCGCGCATGCGGCGAAGCGCGACCCGGTCGAATTCCGGCTCGCGCACATGCATGACCGGCCACGTCATGCGGCCGTGCTGCGGGAGGCCGCGCGGCGTGCCGGCTGGGGGCAGCCGCTGCCGGACGGCGTCGCGCTCGGCGTGGCGACGAACCAGGCGTACGACAGCTATGTCGCGGTGGTCGCGCGGGTCGTGCGCCAGGACGGCGCGGTGAAGGTGGAGAAGCTCACATGCGTGGCCGATTGCGGGATCGCGGTGTCGCCGTCGGGCGTCGACGAGCAACTGTACGGCGGGCTGATGTGGGGGCTCGGCCATGCAACCGCCGATCGCATCGATTTCAAGCACGGCCGCGTGCAGCAGTCGAATTTCGATACGTATCGCGTGATGCGGATGCGCGACATGCCCGACACCGACATCCATGTCGTGCAGGGCGATCCGGCGAAACCGGGCGGGGTGGGGGAACTGTCGAGCCCCGCGGTGACGCCTGCGATCGCGAATGCGGTGTTCAGGCTGACGGGCACGCGGTTGCGGGAGACGCCGTTCGATTTGTCGGCGTTGACATAACACGCGAAAGACAGTCGCGGCGACGCGCGGCATGCGCGGCGGGGATCGTTTCGCACGACCAGGCGCTTCGCACGGGGCATGCCGTACCGGGGCCCGGCTAACGAATCACCGCGCGCCATGCGGCCGAGAATTGCCGCGCGGCGACGAAGCACGCGGCGTCGTCGCTGGGCGCGCCGATCAACTGCACGCCGACCGGCAGTTCACCCGACGCGAAGCACGGTGCGCTGACGACCGGCAGCCCCGCGAATGAAATCGGTTGCGTGAGCAGGCCGAGCGCCTTCGCGGGGGCGAGCGCGACGCCGTTGATATCGACGGTTGCGTCGGCGAAGTGCGGCGCCGCGCACGGCGTCGCAGCGGCCAGCAGGACGTCGTAGCACGCGAACAGCGCTTCGAGGCGCGTGCGCCACGCGGCACGGCAGGCGAGCGCCTCGCGATACACGGCGCCGGGGACGGCGAGGCCGATTCCGATGCGCGAGCGCAGGTGTTCGGATACGAGTGCCGCCGGCGCGTCGAGCAACCCGCTATGGGCGCGTGCCAGCTCCACATTCGAGATCACGAGCGCCGCTTCGCGCACGTTCGCAACTTCGTCGCTGCCGACAGACACCGATTCGCGCGCCCGCAGGCAGGCGGCCACGCGCCGGACGGCGCGTTGCGCATCCGCATCGGCATGTGTTTCGAAATCGCCAGTCAGCACGGCGACGCGTAGCGGCACGCCCGGATCGCGCACCGGCTTCGAGCGCGGCGCATGGGCTTCGCACAGCGTGTCGTACAGCACCGCGAGATCGTCGATATCGTTCGCGAACCCGCCGACGGTATCGAGCGATGCGGCATACGGCAGGCAGCCGGCCCGCGACAGCCGCCCGTCGCCGGGGCGGAATCCCCATACGCCGCACAGCGCCGCCGGCGCGCGAATCGATCCGTTCGTATCGCTGCCTAGCGCGAGCGGCACGTATCCGGCGGCAACCGCGGCGGCGGAGCCGCTCGACGAGCCGCCCGTCATGCGCGTCGGGTCGGCCGGCAGGTGCACCGCGCCATAGTGCGGATTCACGCCGGTGGCGCCGCATGCGAGTTCGTCCATGTGGGTTGCGCCGATCGGGACCGCGCCGGCCGCACGCAATCGTGCGACCGTTGCCGCGTCGGCGCTGGCGGGTGGCAACGCGGCGCGCGCGGGCGATCCCGCGACCGTCGGGTAGCCCGCCACGTCGACATTCCACTTCACGAGGAACGGCACGCCTGCCAAGGGGCCCGGATCGTCCCCGTCCCGCACGAGGCGGTCGACGCGCAGCGCGTCGCGCCGTGCCCGTTCGTCGAAAGTGCGTGCGCAGGCATTGATCGCGTCATCGCGCGCGGCGATGTCGGCGAGCACGGTTTGCACGAGCGACTCCGCGCTCACCCGCCCGCTGCGCACGCCCGCCGCCAATGCCAGCGCACTGCGCATCGAAGGCGCCGCGCTCATGAGCGCACCATGAGCCGACGCGGAATCGCCAGGATCAGCGCGGCGGCGGCGAACAGCGTGAAGGCGAGCAGCGCGACACCGAGTTCGGTGCTGCCGGTCAATCCCGTTGCATAGCCCATCAGCGTCGGCCCGACGAATCCCGCGACGGCCGCGCCGATATTGACGAGCCCGGCGCCGCCCGCGGCCGCTTCGCCCGCGAGAATCCGCGACGGCAGGCTCCAGAACATCGCGAGCGTGCTCATGATGCCGGCCACACCCGCGGTCAGGCACGCGACCGCAAGCACGGGATGCGCGCGCATTCCGAGGCTCGCGAGCAGCGCGACGCCGCCGAGCGCGACCGGCAGCGCCGTATGCCAGCGGCGCTCGCCGGTTCGCACCGAATGCTGCGCGTTCGCGACCATGGCGACCGACGCGACCAGATACGGGAAGGCGCTGACCAGCCCGATTTCGAGGTTGTTCAGCGATCCGAGCGCCTTGACCATCGTCGGCATCCAGAACACGAGCCCGTAGTTGCCGACGTTGTAGAGGAACGACGTCGCGAACAGCAGCCACAGGGTCGGCTCGCGCAGCGCAGCGCCGAGTCGGGTACGCTTGCCGGCCGCTTCCTGAGCCATTTCCGCGTGGATCATCCGTTTTTCCGTATCGGTCAGCCAGGCTGCATCGTCGATCCGTTCCGTCACGCGGGCGAGCAGATAGCCGCCAAGCACGATGGCGGGCAGGCCTTCGATCAGGAACATCCACTGCCAGCCGCGCAACCCGAAGCCGCCGTGCGTGGCGTCCATGATCCAGCCGGACAGCGGGCCGCCGACGATCACGCCGAGCGGCATCGCGAGAAACAGGAACGCCATGACCTTCGCGAGCCGGTGCGACGGAAACCACACGCTGAAGTACGCGATCACGGCTGGAAAGAAGCTTGCTTCGGTCACGCCGAGCAGGAAGCGCAACGCATAGAAGCTCGCGGTGTCGCGGGTCGCGAGCGTGGCGACCGACACGACGCCCCACGTCAGCATCGATCCGGCGAGACAGCGCTTCACGCCGATCCGCCGCACGAGCCAGCCGGCCGGCACCTGCAGCAGCAGGTAGCCGACGAAGAACAGGCCCGCGCCGACGCCGTAGGCCGCGTCGGTGAGATGCAGGTCGGTCACCATCTGCAGCTTCGCGAAGCCGACGTTGACACGGTCGAGATAGCCGAAGAAATAGCAGACCAGGATCAGCGGAATGATGCGTCGGCTCAGGCGCGCATAAAGTGCGTCGAGCCCGGGCGTGGCGGATTCGGCGTGCGGCCTCGAACCGCGGTGCATGCCGCGCGGCGTGGCGGCGCCGTTGGGATTCGTCATGGTGACTCCGTTCAGGTTGACTCGGGGCCCGCTGTCGCGATCGCGCGAGTGCGCGTCGCCGCCAGGCGATCCTGGACGTCGCGGCGCAGCGCCCGGCCGGGACGCGCGCCGGTATGGCGGCCATGTTCGAGCACGGCCCGTCCGTTGACGAAGACGTGTTCGATGCCTTCGGGGCGTAGCGTCGGGCTCGCGAACGTCGCGCGATCGATCACGCGTGCCGGATCGAACACGACGAGATCGGCGTAGTGACCGACCGCGAGCCGTCCACGCCGTGCGATGCCGAACTGCTGGGCTGTGAGGCCCGTCATCTTGCGCACGGCGGTTTCCAGCGGGAACAGGCCGCGCTCGCGGGAGAATTCGCCGAGCACTCGCGGGAACGTGCCCCACAACCGCGGATGGGGGCGCTTGTCGTTGGGCAGTCCATCCGAGCCGACCATCGTCAGCTCGTGCCGAATGATGCGCTCGACATCCGCCTCGTCCATGACGAAGTAAATCGCGCCGGCCGGGCGTAGCGCGTCGATTGTGGCGTCCACCGAATTGCCGAACAGCGGCAGCAGTTCGTGGAAATCGCGGCCCGCGAGTTCGGGATGCGGCTTCGACCAGCCGAGAATCACGCGGGACGACTGACGGACGCGATCCGCGCGCAGCATCGTCGACGTGGCCGGATACGGATGACAGTCGAGACACAGCGGTTGCAGCTTGCGCCGCGCGTCGATATGCGCGAGCGTTTCGACCGAGCGGCCGTGGTTGGCCTTGCCGGCCACCTTGTGATGCGACAGCACGACGCGCACGTCGAGCGCGCGGCCGATCGAGAACGCTTCGTCGAGCGATGCGATGATCGCATCGGTTTCGTCGCGCAGGTGCGTCGCGAATACGCCGCCCGTTTCGCGCAGCGGCGCGCACACGTCGATCAGTTCTTCCGTCGGCGCGGCTGCCGCGGGCGGATAGAAGGTGCCCGACGAGACGCCGAACGCACCGGCCGCCATCGCTTCGCGTACGTCGGCCGCCATCGCCGCGATTTCGGCTGCGCTGGCCGCGCGGTCGAGATCGGCCATGTGCCGCACGCGCAGCGTCGAGTGGCCGATCAGGGCCGCCGTATTGACGGCGGCGGGCGTCGCGTCGAGCGCGTCGAGATAGGCGCGAAAGGACGGGAAGCGGAACGTCTGCCACGCGCCCAGCAGGTCGAGCGGCTGCGGCACCTCGCGGTTGGCGAGCAGCGGGGCGAGACTGATTCCGCAATTGCCGGCGATCACCGTGGTGACACCCTGCGCAACCTTCGGCTCGACGTCGGGATCGGTCAGCACGAATGCGTCATCGTGCGTGTGACTGTCGATGAAACCCGGCGCGACGACGAGGCCGCCCGCATCGAGCGTGTGCGAGGCCGTCGCGCCGCCCAGATCGCCGATCGCGGCGATGCGCTCGCCCGTTACGCCGAGATCGGCCTCGAAGCGTGCGGCCCCGGTGCCGTCGATCAGCTCGCCGCGACGCAGGATCACGTCGAAATGCATGGTGGTTCCTCCAGAATCCGCGCGGAGCCGGGCCGCGCCGGTTTCCGTCGTTCATGTTCGCCACCATCGTCTCCAGCCATTTTTCGCGAGTCCAATGCCGTTCGGCTCGCGATTCATGCGAAACCGGCATCAATGCGGGCGCTGTCGCGCCGCCGTGTGGCCCGCGGCGTTATGCGAACGACGCCTGCACCAGCGCAAGCAGGTCGCTCGCGAAGCTGGACATCGAGATGGCGCGATGCCGCACGATGCCGACCCGGCGCTCGATCGTCGGGCTCGCGATCGGCACCGTGCGTACCGCGGGCGAACCGTAAGCACGCAGCGCACTCTCCGGCAGGATCGCGCAACCGACCCCGGCCGCTACCAGTGCGGCAACGCACGAGATGTGCTCGACCTCATAGAACCAGCGGGTTCGTACCGCTTCCTGGCCCATCAGCATTTCGAGCAGCAGGCGATTGCCGCTGTCGCGACCGCCGATGATCAGCTTGGCGTGCCGCAGTTCACCGAGCGTGACGGCGTCGGCGTGCGCCAGCGGATCGGCGTCGTGGGCCGCGAGCACGTAGCGGTCGGTGAAGAGCGGCTCGAACACGAGATCGTCGTCGTCGCCGGGATGCAGGCTCACGCCGAATTCGGCGATGCCCGCGCGCACTTGCGACAGCACGAAGTCGTGATTGCCGTCGAGGATCTGCACGGCGACGTGCGGATACTTGGCGGCGTAGCGACGCAGCACGTCGGGCAGCGCCTGAGCGACGACCGTCGGGATCGACGCGAGCCGTACCTTGCCGTATCGCTTTTGCGCGATGTCCTGGATCGACGACAGCATCATCCCGAGCTGCGCGATCTGCTCGCGCGCCATCGGCAGGAACTGGCGGCCGACACCCGTCAGCGTCACGCTGCGGGTGGTGCGCTGGAACAACTCGACACCGAGCGTCTGTTCGAGTTTCTGGATGCGGCGCGACAGTCCCGGCTGGGTCAGGTTCAGCTTTTCCGCCGCGCGATGGAACGTGCCGAGTTCCGCAACGGCGACGAAGGCTTCGAGTTCCGAGTTTTCGACTTTCATGGCGTTCCAGTAGTTGACCGACTCCGGCATGCCGACGTATCGCGGCAGGCCTCGCGGATATTCTCGTCGGTCTCGCTTGATGATCGTCGCAAGCGTACATGCATTGCCGGCCGGGTCGGCGACGGGTGGCCCGCGTACTGACGCACGAGCCGTCGCAGCGTTGACGAACGTCTGACGTTTGCCGCGCACCGGCATCCAATCCGCTGATCAATCCGTCGACGTCGATGATGAATCGACGTCGGCCCGCGCGTTCGGCCGCCTCCCCGGGCGGTGGCATCGAATCCGCATACTTTCCGACGTTTTCTCGGGTGTTTCCCACTGCTTGGTCATCCGAATTTTTACCTAAGATGAAGAAATCGTGCGCGTCATTCGGTGCTTGCATGCGCATGGAGGGAGGCAGGAGGCAGCGCCGGAGCGATGCCAGCGGATGTTGCCATCATGGAAGCGAAAGTGTGCGCGGCGGCTGCCTGTCTTGCGACGGCGGCGACGCCAACGGGCGCGGCGGAGATCGCCGCACGGACCACGAGCCGGCCCGGCCGGATCACTTCGCTGCGCCACGCGTTGCTCGCAATCGTTTGCGTTCTGGGGGCCGCGCCGGCCGTACTCGCCGGGGCGCCGACCGATGCCGATGGCCCGCCCGACAACGCGCACATCGTTCCCGCCGCGAACCCCGTCGATTCGGGCATGTCGTCACACGACACGGCCGTGCGTCAGGTCGTGCTCGGCATCATCAGCTTCACGCGCTGGCCGACGACGCCCGTTCGTCTGCATCTGTGCGTCACCGGGCGGCCCGACTACGCGCGTGGCCTGACCGACACGCTGCAGGCCGGCTCGACGTTGCTCGACGTGCAACGCGTCCGCTTCGACGATCCGTCGCTCGGCATCGCGTGCGACGTCGTCTATCTCGGCACGTTGAGCAACGACGAGCGCGCGCGGGTGAGAGCCGCATTGGCCGGCCATCCGGTGCTGACGATCGCGGAACACGATCCGTCCTGCACCGCGGGCGGCATGTTCTGTCTCAACGTCGACGGCGACCGCGTGTCGTTCGACATCAATCTCGATGCCGTCGCGCGCAGCGGCGTGCGCGTGCATCCGAATGTTCTCAATCTCGCACGACGGCCGGTGACGCCATGACACGCTCCGCGCTCCCCGTTCCCGCTTCGCGCCTGCCGCGCCCGACGCTGCAAAGCGTGTTGCGTCGTGCGCACCTGCGCCTCGCGTTCGTCGCCGTGACGATGGCCGCCGTGTCGTTGATCGTCGTCGCCGTGATCGCGCTGCGCGCGTATGCCGGCAACAACCTGAACCTGCTGGCGCGCTCGCTCGGTTACACGGTCGAGGCGGCCCTCGTGTTCGGCGACCGCGTCGCGGCGAACGAGGCGATCGGCATGATCGCCGGCGACGAGGACGTCGCGCAGGTGGTCGTCACCGACAGCAACGGGCAACTGTTCGCCACGTGGCAGTTACCGGCCCGAAACGGGGTCGCGCGGCTCGAGCGCGCCGTCGCCGATGTGGCGCTGCCGGGGCCGGTGACCGTCCCGGTGATGCATGACGGCATCATCGTCGGCCACGTCGTCGTGCGTGGCCGCGGGCATCAGTTCTTCGGATTCCTGCTCGGGGGCGTCGGCGGCATTCTCGGCTGCCTGGCCGTCAGCGTATTCGGTGCGTATGTCAGCTCGAAGCGTCTGCTGCGCAACATCGTGTCGCCGCTGCGCGCGCTGGCGGGCGTCGCGCATGCGGTGCGACGCGAGCGTGCGTTCGCGCGGCGTGTCGAGCCGGCGGCGATCGCCGAACTGAACCAGCTCGGCGACGACTTCAACGCGCTGCTCGACGAATTCGAAGACTGGCAGAACACGCTGCGCGACGAGAACGCATCGCTCGAACACAAGGCCACGCATGATGCGCTCACGGGGTTGCCCAACCGCGTGCAGTTCGAATCGCGCCTCGCGCTTGCGCTTTGCGACGCCACGTTGACCGGGCAGCGGGTCGCCGTGCTGTATCTCGACTGCGACCGCTTCAAGGAGATCAACGATTGTCTCGGCCACGACGCCGGGGATGCGGTGCTGATCGGCATCGCGTCGCGGTTGCGCACGCGGGTGCGCGAGACCGATGTCGTCGCGCGCCTGGGCGGCGACGAATTTGCGGTGATGCTGGCGGCGGTGCCTGAAGCGGGCAGCGTGTGCCGGATCGCCGACGAGATTTTGTCCGGCATGGCGCCGTCGATCGAGTTGTCCGACGGCCGCGTGGTGGCCACCATGATGAGTGCCGGCGTTGCGCTGTATCCCGATCACGCGTCGGACGCGAGCGGCTTGCTGCGCGCGGCGGATATCGCGATGTACCGCGCCAAGCGCGCGCGGCCGGGATCGTGGCAACTGGCGGAGAGCGTTGCAGGGCCGGTGTGAGGTCGATCGACTCGCGCTGCGGGCGAGGCCGCGGCGGCGGTTAAAAGAAGCGCTTGCCGGGCGGGCGCAATGGAAGGGGATGCGAAATGAACCACTCGTTTCCTGTGAGCATGGGGCGGATGTGCGTCGGGAGCGCACTGCTGCTGTGCATGCTGCTGGGGGGCTGCAAGACGCCGCCGCTTCATCGCGGGCTGACGCAGACGCAGGTCACGGCGCTGAAGTCGGCCGGATTCCAGGAGACCGGACAGGGATTCGAGTTCGGATCGACCGGGCCGATTCTGTTCGATTTCGACCGGTACAACCTCAAGCCGGACGTGCGGCGGATCGTCGAAAGGATCGGGCGGACGTTGCGGTCGGCGGGGATCAACGGGGTGCGGGTGTATGGGTACTCGGATGACGAGGGGACGGCGGCTTACGATCTCGAGTTGTCGAGACGGCGGGCTGAAGTCGTTGCCGTCGAACTGGTCGACGTCGGGCTGGATGCGAAGCGGATCGCGGTCGTGGGGCGAGGGAAGAGCGATCCGGTGGGGGACAACAAGACGCCGGTGGGGAGGGCGCAGAATCGGCGGGCCGCGATCGTGGTTTCGCCGCGGTGAGGAAAGTGCGCCGTGATGGCGATTGCGCGCCTGCCGACCAGCAGGTTGCCTAGTATGTTTGTTCAAACACCGACCCGGGAATGCCTTGGTGCGGTCGGTCTGGACGGTTTCTTACCATTGTCACGCAGACACCCGAGCATCCTTGATCGTCACGGTGTTCCGGACGGTCCAGGTTATCGACACGCGCGCTGATACGGTTTTCATTGCAGACCGTCGTACTGCGCAGCCGTCGGCGCTAGCCTTCAGTCAGCTTCACTGCTGGCTCAGTTCTTTCGGTTTTAGGGTCGGAAAGCAAACGTTTGCGCGAGACTTTCGCGCAGTCGGGTTTTACCCTACATTATCGGGGCTTCGGGCCGGCGAGCCGGCTCATGGAACCTGAGATCACACGCAAGGAACAAGAATGAGTTTCGCTCCGAACGGGGGTATTCCCAGTGGATTGGGCGGTGGTGCGCTCGGCTCGTTGAGCGCACTCGGGGGCCTCGCCGGCCCGGTGGCGTCGAGCGTGGCCGGCAGCCTCGGGCCGCTCGCCGGGCTGGCCGGGCACGTCGACACCGTCCAGCGCGCGATGCAGCTCGCGCAGACCGGTTTTTCGCTGATGCAGAAGACGCCCGGCGCGATCGCCGAAGCGATCAACGGCGCCGCCAACCCCGCGCGCCTGACCCAGCTCAACCGTTACGTGACGCTCGATACGCCGCTCGGCTCCGATGTGCTGCTGGTCAGCGCGGCCGTCGTCGACGAGCACGTGAACCGGTTGCCGGAAATCCACCTCGACCTGCTGTCGCATCGCCACGACCTGCGCCCGGAGGACCTGATCGGCCAGCAGGTCAAGATCCGCTTCGATCAGCAGGCGCGCCTGTCGACGCTCGAACGCGTCGTCGCGTCGGGGGCAGTCGAGGGCGACCGCTACTTCGACGGCTACGTCGCGTCGTTCGACCGGGCCGGCAATCCCGGGAACGTCACGCAATACCACCTGACGGCCGTGCCGTGGTTCTGGTTCCTCACGCGCTCGACCGACTGCCGGATCTTCCAGAACAAGACCGCGCAGGACATCCTCACCGAGATCTTCCAGGAACACGGTTTTTCCGATTTCACGTTCGACATCCGGACCAGCCAGAAGCCGCTCGAGTACGTCGTGATGTACCAGGAGAGCTACTACAACTTCTGCGCGCGGTTGATGGAGCAGGAAGGGCTCGTGTGGACGCACCGCTACGAGAAGGACAAGCACTTTCTCGTGATCGGCGACACGAACCTGCTGTTCCGCCCGATCGACGGGCTCGCCACCGTGCCGTTCGCCGCGACCGAGGCCAGCGAGGACAGCGGCATCGACCAGTTGCACGAAGGTCGGCGCTTCGGCGTCGGCAAGGTCACGTTCCGCGACTTCAATCACCAGAATCCGTCGTCGCCGCTGATGCTGGTGGAGGCCGGGCCGCAGAACCTCAAGCACGCGCGGCTCGATGCGACCGAGCGGTTCGAGCACCAGTCGCTGTACGACCACGGCGACGACGGCAACCGCTACGCCCGTTTCGCGATGGAGGCCGAGGAGGCGCAAGCCCATCGCTATACCGGCGGCGGCTACGCGTGGCGCATGACGACGGCCGGCGCCGTGACCGTCGCGAATCACCCCGTCCTCGAGAACAACCAGGAGTACGTGATCCTGCACGTGCGTCACGAGGCGGTGAACGACTATACGCAGCACAGTGCGAAGCTGCCGTATCGCAACAGCTTCGCGCTGCTGCCGAAGAAGATTCCGTACCGTGCGCCGCGCGCGACGCCGAAGCCGGTGATTCACGGCACGCAATCGGCGATCGTCGTCGGGCCGAAGGGCGAGGAAATCTATACGAACGGCAGTGCGGTGAAGGTGCATTTCCCGTGGGACCGGCGCGGCAAGAAGGACGGCTCCGATTCGATGTGGGTGCGCGTGTCGCAGCCGTGGGCGGGCGACGGCTGGGGCGCGGCCGCGATTCCGCGGATCAAGCAGGAAGTGCTGGTGGCGTTCAATCAGGGCGATCCGGATAACCCCGTGATCGTCGGCCGCGTGTTCAACGGCGAGCAGGGCAACCCGTATCACGGCGCGGCCGGCCAGACGATGGGAATCAAGAGCCAGACGCACAAGGGGCAGGGGTCGAACGAGTTGCTGATGAGCGACGTCAATGGCGCACAGATGCTCTACATGCATGCGCAGAAGGACATGCATACCGTTGTCGAGGACGCGCAGTGGACTCAAGTTCTCAAAGGCGACCGGACCGTCGAGGTTGGCAAGGGCAACCATACGACGGCCGTCGCAGTTGGCAACCTGTCGGACGTTGTCGTGCAGGGCAATACGCTGCACCAGACTCCGCAGGGTGTGCACACACTGGAAGCCAAGGAACTCTGGATCAAGATCGGCGGGGATGGCGGCACGCGGATCCATATGACAGCCGACTCGATCGACATCTATAAGGGCGATTCGGTGATCCACCTGGATGACAGCAACATCAATATTCAGGCGGCTCGGACCGACATCAACCCGAAGAACGGCTAACACCGATAAGGATAACAAAGCATGTACCAGATTCAGGAAGGCACGTTGGCGCTGCCCGTGGAGTGGCAGGACAAAACGATGAACGTATTTGTGTCGGCAGCGACTGGCACGGAGGGTGTGAGTTTCGTGATCACGCGCGAGCGGCTGCCGTGGGGCATGAAGTTCGCCGAATATGTGTCAAGCGAAATCAGGAAGGTGGCGAAGCAGGTTCCGGATTATGCCGAGGTGGCAAATGAAGACGCCACGGTTTCCGGGCGCGCCGCGCATGTGCACGAGTTTACCTGGACGAACAACCAGGCACCCATTCACCAGCGGCTGACGATGGTGGAATACGGGCAGGTTGTCCTGATGCTCACCTTCACCGCGCCCGGTACGCTGAGCGATACACAGCGCGAACAAATCCGGACCGTGATTCAGAGCCTTCAGTTGCGCGATCCGGTCTGAGGCCGCAATGTCGGACACGCCGAACTACAACGAGCCGAGCGGGAGCGCCCAGGAGCGTCTCGATCAGATCGCCGGGCTGGAGGACGGTGAAGCCGCGAAAGCGGCCGAACAGCCGTTTTACGAGCACCTCAACTACGGGATGCTCGGCGCCGATGCGGGCCTGACCGCCGTCGAGGGGACGGCCGCCGGGCTGAGTGCGGCCGGTACAGCGCTGGCGGGTGGCGCGACCGGCGGGGCGGCACTGGGTGCGGGCGCGGTTGCGGCGGGCACCGTCATGCTTCCGCTGGCGATTGCGGTCGGCGGTGCGTGGGCGCTCGACAAGGTTGGCGTGACCGGCTGGCTATCGAAGGAATTCACGCAGGTTGGCGACGCGCTCGGCCTCACGATCGGCCGCGGCGATCCGCATCCCGCCTGCATTGGCGATCGGATCGCGCACTCGTCAGGTTTTATGGGGATTCTCGCCGGCATTGCCGTGGGGGTCGCGATTGGCGTGGCAGTGGCGGCGACCGTGGCAACCGGTGGACTCGCCGGTGCGCTGATCGTCGGCGCGTGCATGGCGGGCGGCCTGACGCTGGGGAGTGCGCTCGCGTCGGCGAGCCAGAGCATGGGCAGCAACTGTGGCGAGATCGTCACCGGTTCGAGCAACGTGTACTTCGAAGGCAAGAAGGTGGCGCGTGTCACGGACCTGGTGAAATGCGATCACCATTCCGGCGTGCCGCAGGCACTCGTCGACGGCAGCAAGACCGTGTTCGTCAACGGCCTGCCGCTGGTGCGGATCGGCCACGAAACGCACTGTAGCGGCAAGGTCAATTCGGGGCGCAACAGCATCTGGATCGACAAGACGACTGGACACTACGGTCCGAAGAACCCGGAGTTGTCCGCGACTCAGGAATTCCTGGCGGGTTTGCTCGGCGGGATGGTAGGAGGCGGAGTCGGAAAATTTGCCGGCAAGGGGCTGCGGGGGTTGCGCGAAAAATTCAAGCCCGAGCCCACCCGATCCGCGGAACAGAAGGGCATCAAGGACGAGAACCGGCCGACGTGCAAGGACCCGGTTGATCCGGTCTCCGGAGAAATGCTCGAGATCCGTACGGATCTCGTCATTCCCGGCATCCTGCCTCTCGAGTTCAAGCGACGCTATCGGACTCGATCGGACGACCACGGATTGCTCGGTCACCGCTGGTCGGACAACTGGTCGCAGCAACTGACGTTCGATGGCGGCCGCTTCGTGAGATTCCACGACGGCGCCGGCCTGGTGATCGGCTTTGACGCGCCGGATATGGCGCTCAACGGCATCAACTTGCGCGAGCCGCGCTATCGGCTGGTCGGAAGCCGGCTCGAACCGCGCATCTTCGATCGCGATACGCGGCAACTGCGTATTTTCGCGCCGCTCGTCGATGGGCGTTCGTCTCGCCTCGAACGGATCGAGGACCTCGACGGTAACGCAATCGTTCTCTCGTACGATATTGCGGGACGTTTGAGCGGCATCGTCCATAGCGATGGCTATCGGCTCGAGATTGCCTATCCTGGCCGCGACCGTCAGCTGCAACGGATCGTTCTCCATGATGCGGACGGTGGTTCCAGAACGCTTGTGGGATACGACTACCAGAACGGCATGCTTACCCATGTGGCGAGCTTCCAGTTTGGGCAGTTCTATTACGCGTACGACGAACACGGCTGGATGACCCAATGGCGGGATACAGACCAGACCGATGTTCGATATCGGTACGACGACGCTGGTCGTGTAGTCGAAACAGGTACACGGCAGGGCTATCACACGGGCCGATTCATCTACGAAGCCGGCTGCACACGCGTGATTGACGTCGATGGCGAATGGACCTACGCCTATAACGACGAAGGCCTTGTAACGGCCGAAACTGATCCGCTCGGTCATTGCACTTACTCCGAATGGGAGCTTGGTCGTTTGATGGCCCGGATTGATCCGCTTGGCCGACGGACGGACTATCGATACGACGAGCGAGGCCAACTGACTTCGGTCGTCGAAAGCTCGGGGAGGACGGTTGACTTCGACTATGACGACGAGCAGCGCCTAACCGGGGCACGCTTGCCGAACGGCGGCACGATCAAGCTCGAGTACGACCATCTGTCTCGGTTGATCGCACGGACCGAGCCGGACGGCAACAAAACGACCTATCGCTATGGGCCCCGTGGCGAACTGCTGCGAGTAGTTCAAGGTGATCGCGAGACACGCCTGGACTACGATGACCGGCTGCGGCTGACCGACATCGAGTTGCCAACGGGTGCGCGCTTCAGGCGCAAGATAGACGCGCTGGGCCGGCTGCTGGAGGAAGCGTCGCCCGACGGGCATGTGACGCGTTACGACTATGCTGACGGCCCGGCAAATCCGCGCGGTCTGCTGAGTGCGGTTACGCGCCCCGATGGCTCGGTATCGAGGGCACGCTATAACAGCGAGAGCCTGCCCGTCGAGTGGATCGATCCGCTAGGACGTACGATCCAGCGAACCTACGGTCCATTCGACCTGCTTACTGCGTCGATCGACGCGGCCGGACATGCAACGCGTTTTGAGTACGACCATGCGACCCGGCTGACGAAGGTTATCAATGCGCTGGGAGAGACTTACACATACCGCTACGACGCGGCCGGGCGTCTCGCGGCCGAAATTGATTGGGGAGGCCGCGCGACCGAATACGAGCGCGATGCCGTCGGTCGCCTGCTGACGAAGACACTGCCCGACGGTGGCCAGTGGCGCTATACATACGATGCATCCGACCGACTCATCGAGATCGATGCCGGCGACGTGAAGCTTGCCTACCGCTACGATGCGAGCGGCCGATTGGCGTCGGCGGAGGTCCAGGGTGAGCACGGTCATGTGACGCGCTTTGCCTACGACAGGAATGGCCGCTTGATAGGCGAAGATCAGCATGGCGAACTGTTGCGGCACGTCTACGACGCCGATGGACAACGCCGTCTGCGGATGACACCTAGGCGCGAGACCACCTATGCGTACGATGTATCCGGGGCTTTGACGCAAGTCGGGCAACTGACGATCCGGCGTGATGGGTTAGGGCGCGAGATTGGCCGCGAGGCGGGAGATTTTGTCGCGCAGCAACAGTACGACGCGCTCGGCCGTATACGCCGGCAGATTGCGGGGCCTGCCGTAGCCTTCGATGCCTTGCAAGCCGATCCGGCCCGTGCGCTGGAGCAATTGACGCGGCAGGTCTATCACTACGACGCAGCCGGGCAACTGGAGCGAGTCGACACCGACATAGATACGCTTACGTATCGGCGCGATGCACGTGGCCAGATCGTGACCGCAGAAAGTCTGTTGCAGCCGACTGAGCACTTCCGCTACGACGCGGCAATGAACATTGCCGCGCACGGGCGTCAGGCTCCCGTGGACGCTCACCATTACCATCGAGGCGGCCTGCCGGAACGGATCGGCCATGCGCGCTATCGGTATGACGCACGTGGCCGCACGATCGAGAAGATGGTCGAACAGCCCGGGTTCAGGCCAAAGACGTGGCAATACGCGTGGGATGGGCTCAATCGGCTCGTGAAGGTTACGACGCCCGAACGCGGCGTGTGGCTGTACCGCTACGATGCTTTCAACCGCCGAGTCGAGAAGCAGCAACTCGGCAGCCGCGAAGCCGTGAAGTTCCTGTGGGACGGTCCGACGCTGGCCGAGCGCTGGATCGAGCAGCGAGACGGTACGACTGGTCAGGTCGTGACCTGGCATATTGAGCCGAGCAGTTTTTCGCCGCTCGCGCAAGAGACCGATGACGGGCTGTATCCGGTTCTAACAGACCAGGTAGGTTTGCCGAAGGCGGTGTTCGACAAAACGGGAAAACCCGTGTGGAAGGCCGCGCACTCGTTGTGGGGAAAATTGCTGCCGACTAAGCGAGCGGCCAACGATGCACACAGCAGTTCGATCGATACGACGCTGCGATTTCCGGGCCAGTGGTCAGACGAAGAGACAGGACTTAGCTATAACCTGAATCGTTACTACGATCCAGATTCGGGGCAGTACTTGAGTCCAGATCCGCTTGGGCTGAAGGGCGGCTCCCGTACACAATCGTATGTGCACGATCCATTAGCGTGGTGTGACCCAGATGGACTGCAGGAATGCGAAAAGAAGAGGATGGGCGTTAACGAATCAGGGCACCATGTACCAGCTGTCCGGAAGTCAGTCGGGCGCCCGTTTGAAGTTGCACGCTCGGACAAAACACGGCCGACGCTCTTCCCGAGAGGGGCCGATCCGGAGCATGATCATTGGCGCCTACATGATGCCGAACGGGAAACTATCGGGCCCCGGCAAGGGAGTTTCCCGGGAACAGACGACCAGCTCTTTGACGCGTATCGAAAGGCCTATTCCGGCTTGGATGATATCAAGGTTGACGTAAAATCACCCAACGGGACGTACACTCTTGCCGAAGGTGTGACACCTCGCCAAGCAGTCGACGTGATCCAGAATTGGTTTAAGGAACAGGGGTTGTGGAATGGTAAATAAGATTTTGACTGATATCGATTCGGAGATATCTAAGCCAGGATTTTTCGATTTTTTTACTGGTCTAGACTCCGATGATGTGCTTGATAAAAGGGACGCCGCATCGTTCGATGATCTTTGGATGCAGTCGTTTAACGATGTCGACGGGCTCGCTCTTTCAGCCGACGATAAGAATTTTCTGGATTCTATTAGAGAGAAGGTGTTCAAGCTCTCATTTCGGGCATCAGGAAATTCCGATATCGCGGGAAGAGTTTCTGACGATATCGAATTAATCTCAAAAAGTATGTTGGCTGGCAAATCGGATAGTTGGCCGATTAAGGTTCTATGGGACGTCTATAAAAAGGGGGGCTTTCCCTGCTGAACGAGGGTGATGGATAGCTCTCGCTTCACGTGTTTTTAAAACTCGGAGCACTGGGCGAGTCGAGGTGTTTAAGTGCGGCAGCCCTCTTCGCAGTCGTGGCAATACTTCGCTGACTGTGCAATAGTGCAGTTCGGTAGTCTATCGACGCGATTTGTACAAGTGCTTGAAAATGGCGTGGTCGGGTAGCGCCGCTTTGGGTCAGAATTGCCGAAGCAGTTCGCGTCGCGCATGGAGTACCAGCAATATTCACAACGCTGTGATGCTGCTATTGCGAGCGGGATTCTCGTATAAATCGTTCCGTCGCTTCTTGATTTCGAGGGAACATGCCCGGCAGGCATCTGCAATGCACTATCGTTGCTCTCAGTGGCCTCGATTTTGGCATTCATGGAACCTGAGAGGGCGTAAAATGGCTTATGGAATAGAATCATTTAAATTGAATTCGATATAGTCCCGTATGAAAGAAGGGCGTGGTGACCAAAGACAGTTATGCCTCCGTGGTGTTGGATGTGCAAGACTGTAGTGAGCGTCATTGCCGCTGCGACTGCTTGCTGCAACGAATTCTGTTGCGTTGTCTGACATGAAGTACATGGTTGTCCAACCGAGAAGATATGAGCACGGGAATCGCAATTTATGGGATAGACCCGACTCGGGTCGCGGCCATTCTGGAAATAGCTGAAAGCCTCTTCCGTCGACTTGGGGAGGAGGTGTCTGAGGTGATCTTTATTGAATTCGGTGCTCGAGATGGCGCAAAGATCATTGAGGATCATAAAATTTCCATCAGTGATTTAAGGAAAGGTGTTTCCGATGGTGGGATCGTTGCATTTCAGATATGCAGTAATGGGAAAGATGGTGGGGTTCCCGTAATTTCATTGGGGTGCAATAATCAGAAGTTCGGCGGGATATCATTTGTGGATGTCCAGATCGAAGAGTCGATTTATAAAATAAGGGCCGAGATAGAGCGTTTTTTTGAAAATTTTGTGGCGAGTTTGGGTTGTAAATATGCAATTGCTTACGATGCGAAAGATTCTTCAACGGCCTACAAATATTCGACTGGCGTCAATCTGATCAGAATTTTTCCATTCGAGAACACATCGCTCTTTACAAGGGAACTCCCGGGCCGAGCGCCAGGAGCGGCGAGCTATGAAAGAGTGATGCTCAGGATGATTTATCCCCTGAATGTACTCAACGAGGAACACCTGGAAATTCGTGTCGGCGATCTTTCGTTGAGGGAGTGGATTACGGCGGATTCATGTCGGGGATATCTAAAGAGCATTTCAAACGGGATGTGGCTCTGGTCCGTCAAGGAGACGGACTTGGCCGAAATAAACAATGCTTGTGGAGAGGCGGGAATATTGATTGCCTGGAAAAAGGCGTCTACGGATAGGGCGGTGCGTAAATTACCGTGAGCTTATTTCCCGAACGGTGCGGATTTTAAGTAGGTCGACTGCTTTCACCTTCGCTCGCGAAAGAGGGTATATTTTCTTTTTCCGAGAATGCTGAAGGGATTAAAATATATATGATGCCGATCAAAGGGGTCGTCGAAATCATAAGGGCTGATAGCGGATGTCAAGTACTTGCCGGTGAGCGGGAGATGACGCTTACGCATGACGTCAGATCGAAGCTCCGATACTCGGTGAAGTGCTCGTCGGAGTTGAGGGAAGCATATCTCGAACGTAACGCAGCGCGGTGAGAGCTTCGCGCTGTCCCCCTTGACCCTAAGCGTCGAGAGAATGTGGCCATTTGAGAGGCCTGCAGGAAAACCACAGGTCCAATATCGACAGATGATCGACCGAACGGTATGACGTTGCTGGATTCGCACGCTCATCACAAGTGGCATCCACTGCGTGCGCGCTCAAAAGACCTTGCATTGGCTACACGAGTATCGAGACCGGCGCACATCGTTGAGTCAAAACTCGTAGAACTGTTTCAAATCGTCACGTTCGGACGCTATCGTGTTCCGAATAGATGGCGCAGGCGTCGATGTGCTCGCCATTACCGTCAACGCGCACAATAACCAGAAAACTGACCAAGCCGTGTACCTATACCCAATGGCTAACGTACGCTCAAATGCGCACCAACGATGGTTTAATAGGCAATGTTCAATTGACGGCGATCCTGTTGCCGGCAATGCACGTGAACTGACGTGCCAAACGCGCTGATCCTCTACCGACGCATCGCTCCCATCGATTCATCAACAAAGGAGGAATCCAAACCATAAATCCCAGGCCTGAGACGTTTTATCCGGACATGAAGATTGATGGAATGTGGCTGATCAACGATGCGTGTTTTGTCCCGGGCGCGCAAGGCGCGGATTGATATTGAGCCGGGCAGGCGTAATCATCACGCACATGAAAAGGCAACGCCGCGAAATGCGACCGCGCAGCGCAACGTCGCGCAGCGTGCCGGGCAGGGTAGACCAGCCGTAAGCGGCCGCTACCCCGAAACCCCACTTCACCAAGCAATATCGCAAGACGACCGCGACGTCCTCGCACCACCGGTAGCCGTGCACTTCGTCCCCGATCCATTGTCATAAAACGTCCGCGTCTCTGGCTGCGGCACCGACGGATCGAACGGATTCGGTGCCCCGTGAGGGCCACGTGGCGCATCGTACGGCCGCTGCGGCGCATACGAGCCGCCACGACCAGCAGGCCGAGAACCGTTCGCGCGCAGGTATTCATTCCAGTTTTGCTCGCGCTGCTCATACCCGGGCACTGCGCGACCTAGACTATCGTTCCCGCCCGCGCCGAGCGCGACGCGGTTCGGCGGCAAGACGAAATCGGGTTCACGCCCGGAAGACGCGGGCAGCGGCGCCACCAGCGCATCACTCGTTACCCGCAATGGCCGCGTATCCGGCGTATCGAACGGGCTACGTTCGGCAGGCGCGGCGAACTGTACGCGTGGGCGGCTCATCCTCACCGCGCGCCCGTCATCCCGAGCAGCCGCACGCCGCTCCGAGCGAAACACATTGGCACCGGCCGACCGATCGGTCAGCGTATCGCGTCCCGAAGCATGGGCAGCAGAAACAGAAAGCGCGCACGCGATCGCGGCGGCGGAAGAGAGGCGGACTGGGCAATTCATGGGCGATCCGAAGCAGGTGATGTGCATTGAACAAAAACGGCAGATCACTGGCTGGCGGCTGAGCGACGAGGGGGCGTCGAAGCGGCCCTGAAGCGACTGCGAGGCGCGGCGAACGCGACTTGCAGGGAGGCTGGCTGGATTGCAGAAGCGAGCTCGCATTATTTCATGAAAATATCAAAAAGCTTTCAGATTGTTTAGTTCCGCAGATAAACAGTAATATTTGCCGCCTCACTGAGCGCTCCGTCCTGGTGCGTGCCAACACAATCATCAGTCGATTGATCTCCAGCGACCAGGGCTCTTGGCAACCCAAAAAATGCATCACCGGGAAATCCCCGTCGCCGAACGCCAAGCCCAGCAAGGAACCCGCCCCCACCTCCTTGCCAAAATAGCAACCCGATTGCACTCGAAGCAAACGTTGTCGCCGCGCCGAGGTTGCGCCCGCATCGCCACCCACCCATCTCAAAAACGTACGTGTTTTCCCTCAATCGACAGGCATTTTTGACAGACGATTGAAAAACGCCCATATAATTTCGACTGCCTTGCCAATGGCTGTCGGACCATCCCTCCGAACGAGCGATTTGGCAAGCGGGGCAGGCGAAACGCTTGCGCAATGCAAGACGCATCACGATGTCTTTCCGAACCAGACGTCCCCTTCGGGGACTGCAAGAGCCGGGCCCCGCTACGCAACATTCCGCCGGAGTTCCGTCTTCTATGTGTCTCGGGCGTGTCCCATGTCCTCGCCCCGGGTGCTGTTCGATTGCGCAAGTCATGCCGCCTTTGCCCGTATGACTAAACAACATCGAGGAGCTCCCAGATGACGCTGTCCCGTCTTACGTCCATTTCCGTCGCCGCCGTCCTGTTCGCCGCCGGCGTCGCCGCCGCGCAAGCGGAAACCGTGAAGATCGCCATCGCTGGTCCGATGAGCGGCTCGGTCGCCCAATACGGCGACATGGTGAAGGCCGGCGCGCTGACCGCGATCGAACAGATCAACGCGGCAGGCGGCGCGGGCGGCAACAAGTTCGAAGTGGTGATGATGGACGACGCGTGCGAACCGAAGCAGGCCGTCGCCGTCGCCAACAAGATCGTCAGCCAGAAGATCAAGTACGTGATCGGTCACGTGTGCTCGGGTTCGACGATTCCCGCGTCGGACATCTACGAGAACGAAGGCATCGTGATGGTCACGCCGTCGGCCACCGCGCCGCAACTGACGGAAGGCAAGAAGCGCCACTTCATTTTCCGCACGATCGGCCGTGACGACCAGCAAGGCCCGGCCGCCGCGCACTACATCATCAACAACGTGAAGCCGAAGAAGGTCGCGGTCCTGCACGACAAGCAGTCGTACGGCCAGGGCATCGCGTCGTCGGTGAAGAAGGACCTCGAAGCCGCGAAGATCCCGGTCGTGCTGTTCGAAGGCATCAACGCCGGCGATTCGGACTACTCGGCGATCATCACGAAGCTGAAGTCGCAAGGCGTCGATTTCGTCTACTTCGGCGGCTACCACCCGGAAATGGGCCTGCTGATGCGCCAGGCGCGCGAGCAGGGCGTGAAGGCGACGTTCATGGGGCCTGAAGGCGTGGGCAACAAGGACGTGACGGCGATCGCCGGCCCGGCTTCGGAAGGCATGCTCGTGACGCTGCCGGCCGACTTCTCGGCCGATCCGGCCAACGCGGCGCTCGTGAAGGCGTTCGCGGACAAGAAGCGCGACCCGAACGGTCCGTTCCAGATGCCGTCGTACGCCGCGGTGAAGATCATCGCCGACTCGATCGCGGGCGCGAAGACGACCGACCCGACGAAGGTGGCCGCGTACATGCACAAGACGACGTTCGACACGCCGATCGGCAAGGTCGCGTATGACGCACAGGGCGACCTGAAGGCGTTCAAGTTCGTCGTGTACACGTGGCACAAGGACGCGACGAAGACCGCCGCCAAGTAACAACGGAGTACCCGCCCGCGCACCCGCCCTGTCCGAAACCCGGACGGGGCGGGTGCGTATTGGCCGCGCATCTGCCCCATGCGCGCCAGCGGGCGGCCCGAGACGACACCGTGCGTTGCGCGCGGCCGAGCGCCGTGATCCGGCGACGGCATGTGACCCAGCGCCAACGGGAGCTTCCCGCACATGACTGACTTCTTTCCTCAATTCGCCCAGCAGCTGGTCAACGGCCTGACGCTGGGTGCGATCTATGCGTTGATCGCCATCGGCTATTCGATGGTCTACGGCATCATCGGCATGATCAACTTCGCCCACGGCGAGATCTACATGATCGGCGCGTACGTGGGCCTCGTGACCCTGACGGCCATCGGCATCTCCGCCGGCTATCCGCTGCCGCTCGTGCTCGGCGCCGCGCTGATCGTGTCGGTGATCGTCACCGGCCTGTACGGCTTCGCGGTCGAACGCGTCGCGTATCGCCCGCTGCGCGGCGGCCCGCGCCTCGTGCCGCTGATCTCCGCGATCGGCATGTCGATCTTCCTGCAGAACTACGTGCAGATCGGCCAGGGCGCGCGCGACGTGTCGGTGCCCGTGCTGATCTCCGGCGCATTCGACATCCATCTCGGCGGCGACTACGACGTGACGATTCCGTATGCGCGTCTGCTGATCGTCTGCGTGACGATCGTGCTGATGATCGCGCTCACGCTGTTCATCTCGCATTCGCGGATGGGGCGTGCGTGCCGTGCGTGCGCGGAAGACATGAAGATGGCGAACCTGCTCGGCATCGACACGAACCGCGTGATCTCGTTCACGTTCGTGCTCGGCGCGATGCTGGCGGCCGTCGGCGGCGTGCTGATCGGGCTGACGATCGGCAAGCTGAATCCGTATATCGGCTTCGTCGCGGGCATCAAGGCGTTCACTGCCGCGGTGCTCGGCGGGATCGGCAGCATTCCGGGCGCGATGCTCGGCGGCGTGCTGCTGGGCCTCGCCGAAACCTTCGCCGCGGGCTACATGCCGGCCGAGTACAAGGACGTGGTCGCGTTCGGCCTGCTCGTGCTGATCCTGCTCTTCCGCCCGACCGGCCTGCTCGGCAAGTCGGACATCGAAAAGGTTTGAGGGAGACGCAGATGAGTCAAGTCATTTCCGTTCGCCGCCCGGCCGCCGACGCGTCGTTCGGCCAGGCGCTGAAGAACGCCGTGGCCGCCGCGATCCTGACGGCGATCCTCACGATTCCAGTGCTCGGGCTGCAACTGAAGCTCGACGGCTATCAGGTGGTGCTGACGCCGCACTGGCGCCCGGTGTGGATCGCTGTCGCGGCCGTGTTCCTGTTCCAGTTGTTCAAGCCGTGGCTGATGCGCGCGAAAGCGGCCGTGAAGCTGCCGGCGGCGCCGACGATGGGCGCGCGGCAGCAGCGCGTGATCATCTGGGTGCTGCTCGCGGTCGGCCTCGTGTGGCCGTTCTTCGGCTCGCGAGGCGCGGTGGACGTCGCCACGCTCGCGCTGATCTACGTGATCCTCGGCCTCGGGCTGAACATCGTGGTCGGTTTCGCGGGGCTGCTGGATCTCGGCTACGTCGGGTTCTACGCGGTCGGCGGCTATACGTACGCGATGCTGAACCAGTATTTCGGGCTGTCGTTCTGGGAATGCCTGCCGATCGCGGCGATCTCCGCGGCGACGTTCGGCTTCCTGCTCGGCTTCCCGGTGCTGCGGTTGCGCGGCGACTATCTGGCGATCGTCACGCTCGGCTTCGGCGAAATCATCCGCCTGCTCGCGAACAACCTGACGAGCCTCACCGGCGGCCCGGACGGCATCTCGAGCATTCCGAAGCCGACGGTGTTCGGCTTCGAGATGGCGCGCTCGGCGAGCGTCGAAGGCGCGAAGACCTTCCATGAACTGATCGGGCTGGAATACAGCGGCGAGCACATGGTGATCTTCCTGTACCTGATCGCGCTGCTGCTGGTGGGCTTCACGCTGTTCGTGACGAGCCGCCTGATCCGCATGCCGATGGGCCGTGCGTGGGAAGCGCTGCGCGACGACGAGATCGCATGCCGTTCGCTGGGTCTCAACCCGACGCGCATCAAGCTGTCGGCGTTCACGCTCGGCGCGGCGTTCGCGGGGATCGGCGGCGCGTTCTTCGCGGCGCGTCAGGGCCTCGTGAATCCCGAATCGTTCACCTTCATCGAATCGGCGCTGATCCTCGCGATCGTCGTGCTCGGCGGGATGGGCTCGCAGCTCGGCGTGATTCTCGCGGCGATCCTGCTGACCGTGCTGCCGGAAGTCGCGCGCGGCTTCGCCGAATACCGGATGCTGATCTTCGGTCTCGTGATGGTGTTGATGATGATGTGGCGTCCGCAGGGCCTGTTGCCCGCGAGCCGTCCCCACGTGGAGCTGCCGCAATGAGCGCGAATGCAGAACTGTTGAAGGTCGCCGGGCTGCAGATGCGCTTCGGCGGGTTGCTCGCGGTGGACGGCATCGATTTCGACGTGCGCCGCGACGAGGTGTTCGCGATCATCGGGCCGAACGGCGCGGGCAAGACCACGGTGTTCAACTGCGTCGGCGGCTTCTACAAGCCGACCGGCGGCGACGTGGTGCTCGACGGCCACGCGATTGGCGGGCTGCCGAGCCACAAGATCGCGTTGAAGGGTCTGGTGCGGACGTTCCAGAACATCCGGCTGTTCAAGTCGCTGACCGTCGTCGAGAACCTGCTCGTCGCGCAGCATCGCAAGGTGAAGGCCGGGCTGCTGCACGGCCTGTTCGCGACGCCCGCGTATCGTCATGCCGAGCAGGCAGCGCTCGAACGCGCGGCCGTGTGGCTCGACCGGATGGGGCTGACGTCGGTCGCCAACCGGCCGGCCGGCACGCTGTCGTACGGGCACCAGCGGCGTCTGGAGATCGCGCGCTGCATGATCACCGAGCCGCGCCTGCTGATGCTCGACGAGCCGGCGGCGGGCCTCAACCCGCAGGAAAAGATCGAGCTGCAGCACCTGATCGACAAGCTGCGCCGTGAATTCGGCGTGTCGGTGCTGCTGATCGAACACGACATGAGCCTCGTGATGGGCGTGTCCGACCGCATCCTCGTGATGGAGCACGGCCGGCCGATCGTGATCGGCACGCCGGAAGCGGTCCGCAACGACCCGCGCGTGATCAAGGCGTATCTGGGGGAAGAGTGATGCTGAAGCTGGAACAGGTCCATACGCACTACGGCGCGGTCGAAGCGCTCGCGGGCGTGTCGATCGAAGTGAACAAGGGCGAGATCGTCACGCTGATCGGCAGCAACGGCGCCGGCAAGACGACGCTGATGATGACCGTGTGCGGCACGCCGCGCGCGTCGTCGGGCCGCGTGCTGTTCGAGGGCAACGACATCACCGCGATGTCGACGCACCAGATCATGCGGCAGGGAATGGCGATTTCGCCGGAAGGGCGGCGCGTGTTCCCGAGCCTGACGGTGCTCGAGAACCTGAAGATGGGCGGCTTCTTCGCGAGCCGTCACGAGATCGACGACGGCATCGAGCACGTGTTCAAGCTGTTTCCGCGCCTGAAGGAACGCGCGGCGCAGCGGGCCGGCACGATGTCGGGCGGCGAGCAGCAGATGCTCGCGATCGGCCGCGCGCTGATGAGCAAGCCGCGTTTGCTGCTGCTCGACGAGCCGACGCTCGGCCTCGCGCCGCTCGTGATCGCGCAGATCTTCGACATCATCCGCACGATCCGCGACGAAGGCGTCACGGTGTTCCTCGTCGAGCAGAATGCGAACAAGGCGCTCGGTGTGGCCGACCGCGGCTACGTGCTCGAAACGGGGCGCGTGGTGCTGGCCGACACGGGCGCGAACCTGCTCGCGAACGACCGCATCAAGCAGGCGTATCTAGGCGGTTGACGAGAGAAAGCCGCCGGCCTGCAACGGGCCGGCGGCAGTTTTTCCGGCGGTTCACTTCTGCTTGCAAGGCCGGGTTCCCGGCCTTGTCTTCGTTATCCGATCCTGAACGTGCTTTTCAGTACGTCGCGCAGATGCAGCGCGGCGCGATTGCTGTCGTCCGTCAGCACCGTGATCAGGTGCGGCGGCAGATCGGGCAGCACGATCCCGGCGACGTGGCTCGTCAGGTTGCCCGACACGCGGTCGTGCTCGATCAGGCCGACCGCCAGCCCGTTCGCGATACACGCTTCGACCGCCGGCGAACTGGCGCTTTCGAGCAGCATCCGGTGCGCGATCTTCGCCTTCTTCAGCGCATTCAGCGCGGTGTCGCGGTACGGGCAGCCCTGCAGTTGCACCGCGATCGGTAGCGGCGCATCGGGATTGAACTTGAAGGTGCGCGCGGCGACCCACACCGGATGCGTCTTGCTGAGCAGTTCGGCGTGCGGCAGCGCTTTCGGCACCACGGCGATCGTGATGTCGAGCTGGCCACGCGAGAACAGCAGTTGCAACTCTTCGCTGGAGCGCGCTTCGACCGTCAGTTCCAGCAGCGGCCGGTCGGCGGCGAAGCGCGGCAGGAATTCGGCCATGAAGTGCGCGGCGTAGGAATCGGGGATGCCGAGCCGCAGCTTGCCGGTCAGCATCTGCGGCGACAGCGATTCGACGAGCCGGTCGTGGCTCAGCAGGAACTCGGTGGTGTCGCTCAGCAGCTTGTGGCCGAACTGCGTGAGTTCGACCGCCTGGTTGTTTCGCGTGAACAGCCGCTGCGCGACCATCTCTTCCAGCTTCTGAATCTGCGCGGTGACCGACGACGGGCTGCGGTTTACATGAACGGCCGCATCCTTGAAGCGGCCGAGCTTCGCGACGGCGTGGAAGGTACGCAGCAGGTCGACGTCCAGGGTACGCGGCATGATTTGGTTTTTCCGAATCAGTGATTCAGGTAATGTCGATTGACGGAATTATTGGGCATCCCATATTCTCGGGTCAACAGGCAGACAACGGCAGGCAGCCGGTCGGGCGTTGCACGCATCCGGGGAACGATTCATGTCGATCAATGATTTTGTCGTAGATGCATTGGTGCGGGACAGGAAGCTGAAGGCGGAGTCGGTATGGACGGTCGAGAATCACGAAAAATATTCGACGTTGCATCGCACGGACGATGACGCGCGGCGGCGGGAAGCGGGGCGCGAAGTCTTTGCGCTGATGCGCAACCTGAACGAGCTGGGCGTGCGAAGCCCGGCGTTGTGCGCGGATCGCGACGGTAACGGGTCGTTACGCGAAGCGATCGGCGCATTGAGCGAGCGGCTCGCGACGTTGTCGCGCGGCCGCCATGTGCATTACATCGAGCTCGGGCCCGAGCCGGTCAAGACGACCGAGCTGATGAAGGCGGTCAGCGGCGGCGGCCCGAACCATCTGCGTTACACGGCCGTCGACATCAACGAGTCGTCGGAAGACGCGATGCGGCACGCGATCATGCCGTTCCTGAAAACGCCGGGCTGTTTCAACTACATCGCCGACGATTACCGGAACGTGCAGTGGAACCATATCGACCTGGGCCAGGACGTGACGTTCATCACGATGCTCGGATTCCAGGAAGGCAACGAGCTGCCGGTGACGATCGGCCGGCTGATTCGCAATCTCGGCGGCAAGTCGACTTACGTCGTGTCGGAGATGCAGTTGATCGTGGAAGGGCGCGAAGAGCCCATCTACAACTTCTACCAGAACGAGAACATGGTGCGGTTCTCCGAAATCGTCAGCCGGCAGCAGGGTTTCGAGCCGCTCGGCAAGCATCACGTGTCGATCGTGCGGCTCAATCTGCTGGGCGACCAGTTCCATGTGGCGGTCACGCTGCAGCCGGTGTCGAAAGCGGGGGCCGACGGGCATCTGATCACCAACGTCTGCCTGAAATACACGCCGGAGCAATTCCGCCACGTTCGCCTGAGCCACGGCAATTGCCGCGTAATCGACGAGCTGCGCAGCGGGGATGGCAGCGTCGTGTACCAGATTGCGCAGTTCAAGGGCTGAATGGCGAAACGTCGACAGCGAGGCACGCGATGAACAAGGGAAATGCATTGCCGGTGTTTGCGCGCGGGTTCGGCCGGGTGAGGCTGGCGCTGCGGACGTCGCTGTCCGTCGGCGCGAACGTCGGCGGCAGGCTCGACGCATCGACGGAACCGATGCGCTGGTCCAGCGCGTGCCTGCGCGACGGCTACGAGGTGCGCTACCGCCGCAACCTCGACGATCTCGGCTATCGCGACGTGCCGATGCGCGGTACGCGCTCGGATGCGCTGAACGCGGTGTGTCACCTGCGCGGCTTGTTTTCCGACGAAGCGGTCGACGCGTTGCGCGAGATCGGCCGCGCGCTGGAGCGCAGTGCGTCGAGCAGCAACTGGATCATCTCGAAGCGCGTGCGTGCGGTGACGAACCGCTCGCGGTTCATCGACGACATGATGCACGATCGCGCGTTCCTGCTGCGGGTGTCGCGCCTCGCCGGCGTGCCGTTGATTCCGTACCCGATGGCCAATGCGCGCTCGCAGTTCAATTACTACTATCCGACGGACCAGCGCGACGGCAAGGAACAACTGGGCATGTGGCATACCGACGGCACCAGTTTCGTGCTGAACATCGTGTTGTCGGATCGCGCCGAGTACGAAGGCGGCAACTTTCTGTTCTACGAATCGATGGCGGAGACGTTCGATCGCTACGATCGCGAACGCCGGCACGTCAAGACCGCGAATCTGGACAACGCGGGTGATGCGCTGCTGATCTACGGCAGCAAGCTGTTTCATGGCGTCGAACCGGTTCAGGGCGGGCGTCGCATGTCGCTGGTGCTGTCGTTTCATTGCCCGACCACGCGCGAGGACGACAACGGGTTCTGGCATCTCGCGTCGGACGACGGTATTCCGCGCACCGTCGTCAACTGGCTGGCGCTGCAGCGTGCCCTTCGGGACGACGCCGAATTGCAGTACCTGCGCCTGGGGCTCGAACCGATCCGGCCGGAAGACCTGGGCGACCAGCGTCTGGCTCCGGCCACTTTCTGAGAACCGTCGCGCCATGCAGCTTTTCCTGCTCCAACTCGTTTTCGTCCTGTCGTGGAGTTCCGGGTTCATTGGCGCCAAGCTCGGCGCGGAGACGGCCGGCGCGTTCAATCTGCTGTTCTGGCGGTTCCTGCTCGTCACGCTGTGCCTTGCGATCGTCCTCAATCGCCAGCTCGCGCGTCTGACGCTCGAAAAAATCCGCTATCACGCGGTGATTGGCTTCCTGTCGCAGTTCCTCTATCTGGCCTGTGTGTACGTCGCGATCCAGCATGGCCTGCCGCCGGGCATCGCCGCGATCGTCGCGGCGTTGCAGCCGCTCATCACGGCGGCGATGACGTCGTTCGGCGGCAGCGAGCGCAGCGGGGCGCGCCAGTGGGCCGGGCTCGTCGTCGGGTTCGTCGGCGTAGGCATCGTGATCGGCGGGCAATATGCGCTGCCGGCCGGGTCGGTCGGGATCGTGATGTACCTGCTGCCGCTGGTGTCCGCGTTCGGACTGTCGATCGCGACGATCTATCAGCGCCGCCGCGCGCTGACGGCCGCGCGCAGCAACGAGGACGGGCTGTTCCTGCCGCTGTTCGTGCAGGGTTGCGTGAGCCTCGTGCTGTTCGCGGCGTGCGGGCTCGTCACCGGCGACCTGCATGTGCCGACGCAGCCGAACGTGTGGGTGTCGGTCGTGTGGCTGACGGTGTTCTCGACTTTCATCGCTTACCTGTCGCTGTGGGCGCTCCTCAAACGCATGCCCGCGACGCGCGTGGCGACGCTCGTCTATCTCGAACCGCCGGTGACGCTGCTGTGGGCCGCATGGATGTTCGGCGACCGGATCGAGGTGACGACCTACGTCGGCATCGTCGTCGTCGCGATCGGCGTCTGGCTGGCCGGCAAGCACGGCGCGCGGCCCGCGCGGCCGCGCTGCGCGGACATGGAGACGGCCGGCCGCTGACGCACTGGTTGCGCGCGCGATTCCGGTGTAGCTTCGCGAGACTGCCCGACTCGTGAAGGAACCCGATGAAAGTCAAACGGATCGTCGCCAACGTCGATACACGCTCGATCGACGACGCCAGGCGCTTCTACCAACGGATCTTCGGTCTCGACCTGCTGATGGACCACGGCTGGATCGCGACCTACGGCAACGCCGAGCAGATGGACGTGCAGATCAGCTTCGCGTCGCACGGCGGATCGGGCACGCCGACGCCCGATCTGTCGATCGAGGTCGACGATGTCGATGAAGCGCTCGCGCGGGTTCGGGCGGCCGGCATGTCCGTCGAATACGGGCCGGCCGACGAACCGTGGGGCGTACGGCGGTTTTACGTGCGCGACCCGTTCGGCAAGCTCGTCAACGTGCTCGCGCATCGCTGAGCCGGCGACGGGAGTCGGGTACGCCGGCGTTCACGCATGCAGCGCCAGCCCCTTCACCGCCTTGTCGACGGCCTTCTTCGGCCCGTGCAGCGCCAGGCCGACCAGATCGGGATTGTCCGCATCCTCGGCGCGGAACGCCGCGCGGTTGGCCGCGTCGTGCCCGGTCGAAAACATCGCGCGCACGTAGGGCACGATCGTCAGTTCGCGCGACAGCGCCTGCCGGTGCGCGGCCTGCAAGCCGTTCAGGTCGGCCGCGAACACCAGCATCGGCTGGCCGAACATCCGGCTGTAACGGCGCCCGGCCGCATCCTCGTAAGGCTCGCCGAGGGCGTCCGGCGCACCGGCCGCGACACCCGTCGCGAGAAACGCGACCACGTTGAGTTTCTGCCACGCCGCTAGATCGTCGCGCACGATCAGCGCTACTTTGGTATCGAACATGCTTGCTCCTGGTTGGAGCGCTCATGATCGGACGGCGCGCGCGATCAGTCTGGAACGTTTGTGCAAAGTTGCCGGTACGCGGCCGGCGTGATCCGGTACGCGCGGCGGAACCAGCGGCCGAGGTGGCTCTGGTCGGCGAAGCCGACGTCGGCGGCCGCCTGCGCGGGCGTGCGGCCGGCGGCGAGCAGCTTGCGCGCGGCACGCAGCCGCAGGCGCACGAGATACGCGTGCGGCGACGTGCCGAACGCACGCTGGAACATCCGCGTCAGCCGGAACCGGTCGATGCCGGCGACGCTCGCGAGTTCGTCGAGGCCGAGGTTGCCGTCCATGTGTGCGTGCAGCAGGTCGCGCACGCGCGCGATCGCGGGCGGCACGACGGCGCTTTCCAGCGCGAGCGGGCCGCCCAGCTGGCTGCCGAGCCGCATCAGCAAGCGGTCGAGCGTCTGGTCGCGTGCGAGCCGGCCTTCGTTGTCGTGGATCGCGAAGAACGCGTTCCGGATCGCGTCGACGAGGCCGCGATCGTCGACGAGCGTATGGCCGAACGTCGCTTCGACGCTGCCGAGGCCCGGCAGGTCGAGCCGGCGCGCGGCGCGCTCGACCCATGCCTGCGGCAGGTACAGCATCCCGTACGTGAAGCCGCCGGCTTCGGGCGCGTGGCCATCGTGCATCGCGCCCGGCTCGATCAGGATCGCGCGGCCCGGCACGCTGGTATGCAGCGAGCGGTGGCACTGGAAGCGCTGCACGCCCTGTTCGGTGAAGCCCACCAGCATGTCGTCGTGGTCGTGCGCATCGTACGCATGGCCGGTGAAATGCGCGTGCAGGCTTTCGATGCCGGTGTCCGCATCGCGGCGCGCGACGAGCCAGTGGTCGGTCGTGCCGGTTCGGTTCGTCGCGGTCGTCATCGGGTTCCTCGCACGTCGTCATCGCGTGACGGGATGGATCCGCAGCCGGCGAGGCGACGGGGGCGGGCGGTGCGGTTCATGGTTCGATCGCTATCTGTTCGTCGCGCGCGTATTGCGCGGGCGGGCGGCCGACATGCCGCGTGAACGCGACGCTGAAGGTGCTCGCGGAGCGGTAGCCGACGCGCGCCGCGATTTCCGCGATGCGGCCTTCGTTGCGGCGGAGCAGATCCTTCGCGAGCGCCATGCGCCACGTCAGCAGGTACTCCATCGGCGCGACGCCGACCGCGCGGCTGAAGCGCTCGAAGAACGTCGAGCGCGACAACGCGGCCTCCTTCGCGAGCTCGACGATCGTCCACGGGTGCGCGGGGCGTTCGTGCATCCGGCGGAGCGCGGCCGCGAGGCGGCTGTCGGCGAGCCCGCGCACGAGGCCGGGAGATGCGTGGGTGCCGGTCGTGAACCGCAGCGCCTCGATCAGCAGCACTTCCAGCAGGCGCGCGAGCACGATCTCGCGGGCCGGCCGCTGTGCGTGCGACTCGTCGCGCACCAGTTGCACGAGCGTGGTCAGCCGCGGCTCGCCGCGTACGTGCACGAAGCGGGGCAGCAACGACACCAGCAGCGATGCATCGGGCGAACCGAAACTGCAGTTGCCGACCATCATCCGCGTATCGATCGGGTTGGTCGGGTCGCCGATCCGGTACTCGCCAGGGGCGAGCGGGACGGGCGGCGCGGTTTCGACGCCCGGCGCCGGCGCGTCGAGGCTCGACAGCGCCACGCCGTAGGCCGCCGGAATCAGCACGAAATCGCCGGGCAGCAGCTCGATCGGCGCGTGCCCGTCGATCGCGATCCGGCACCCGCCGTCGAGGACCGCACAGTAGAACGGCTCGCCGGCGACCACGCGATTGATCGCCCACGGGCTCGCGCCGCGCACGTACTTGGCGTGCCGCGCGCCGGGTTGCAGCAGCGTCACGACTTCGGTCAGCGGGTCGCTCATTGCCGGACTCTCGCAAAAGAAAAGCGGATTTTCGATTGTAGCGAATACGGTTCCGGCCATCTATCGTACGGACACATGCTCAACACACCCCAGGAGTTCGCATGAAGACCGTACTGATTACCGGCTGTTCTTCCGGCTTCGGCCTCGAAATCGCGCGCCATTTCCTCGCCCGCGACTGGCGGGTCGTCGCGACGATGCGCAAGCCGGGCGACGACGTGCTGCCGCCGTCGGAGCGCTTGCGCGTGCTGCCGCTCGACGTGACGAACGCGGACAGCATTCGCACCGCGATCGAGGCCGCTGGCCCGATCGACGTGCTCGTCAACAACGCGGGCTTCGGCGCGGCCGCCCCGGCCGAGCTCACGCCGCTCGACACGGTGCGCGCGCTGTTCGACACCAACACGATCGGCACGATCGCGGTGACGCAGGCGGTGCTGCCGCAGTTTCGCGCGCTCGGCGCCGGCGTGGTCGTGAACGTCACGTCGAGCGTCACGCTGAAGGCATTGCCGCTCGTCAGCGCGTACCGCGCGAGCAAGGCGGCGGTGAATGCGTTCACCGAATCGATGGCGGTCGAACTCGAGCCGTTCGGCGTGCGCGCGCATCTGGTGCTGCCGGGCCGCGCGCCCGACACGCGTTTCGCGGACAACGCGCGGGCCAACATGCACGGCTTCGACCACGAAGCGTATGCGGAATTCGTCGGCCAGGCCGTCGCGCGGATGCTCGATGCATCGGGGCCGATCACCCATGCGCAGGATGTTGCCGAAGCCGTGTGGCGCGCGGCGACCGATCCGTCGAGCCCGCTGCGGCTGCCGGCCGGCGCCGACGCTGAAGCATGGGCGGCGCAAGCGGCGTGATCGATCGGGAGTCCGTCGCACCGGTCGGTTGAGCCGGTGCGACGGCGCGTGTGAGGCTGGGGGGCGGCGGGCGTTACAGCGCGCGCGTGATCGCCTGCTCCAGCAGCGACAGCCCGAGGTCGATCTCTTCGTCGCTGACGGTCAGCGGCGGCGCGATCCGGAACACGCCGCCCATGCCGGGCAACTGCACGATGTTCATGCTGAGCCCGAGGTTCATGCACTCGCGCGTGATCTTCGCGCCGAGCCCGTCCGCCGGCTCCCTGGTGCGGCGATCCTTGACGATCTCGACGCCGAGCAGCAGCCCGCGCCCGCGTACGTCGCCGATGCAGTCGAAGCGCTCCATCAGGTCGAGCAGGCCGCGCCGCAGCCGCTCGCCCATCGTGTTGGCGCGCGCGACGAGACCGTCGCGCTGCACGACGTCGAGCACGCGCAGGCCGACCGCCGCCGGCAGCGGGTCGGACACGTGCGTCGTGTAGAACAGGTAACCGAGCGCGTGCGCGCGCTCCTCGATGGCCGCGGACGTGACCATCGCCGCGAGCGGCAGCCCCGCGCCGAGCGTCTTCGACAGCGTCAGGATGTCGGGCGTCACGCCGTCGCGCTGGCACGCGAACATCGTGCCGGTGCGGCCGACGCCCGTCTGCGCCTCGTCGAGGATCAGCAGCATCCCGCGTTCCTCGCACTTGCGCTTGAGCGCGGCCATATAGCCTTCCGGCAATTCGATGATTCCGCCCGAACTGAGGATCGGCTCCGCGATGAACGCGGCGAGGTTGCCGCTCGACTGGCGGTCGATCAGGTCGAACGCGTAGTCGAGTTCGGCGAGCGGATCGTACGCACCGTTGCGCTCGAAGCGCGGCCGGTACGCGAACGGCGCCGGAATCGCGAACGAGCCGACCGACGCGGGGCCGACGCCCTTGCGGCCGGCGCTGTACGTGGCCGACGCGGCGGCGCCCGTCATCCCGTGCCACGACTGCGCGAAGCCGACGATCTCGTACTTGCCGGTGACGAGCTTCGCCATCCGGATCGCCGCCTCGTTCGATTCCGCGCCGGTGCTGAGCAGCAGCGCGCGGTCGAGGCCGGCGGGCGTGAGGTCGGCGAGGCGCGTCGCGAGATCGACGACCGGCCGCGACAGCATCCCGCTGAACAGGTGGTCGAGCTTGCCCGCGTATTCGCCGATCACGGAGACGATCTCCGGATGGCTGTGGCCGAGCACCGCGCTCATCTGGCCCGACGTGAAATCGAGGATCGCGCGGCCATCGGCGTCGTAGACGAAGCTGCCTTTCGCGCGCTCGATGATCACCGGTTCGAACGTGCCGCCGTAGCGGACCAGGTGCTGCCTGGCGTTGCGCCAGAAGGTTGCATCGTCGTTCAGGGACATCGGGCGGCTCCGGCAAAAGGGCAGGGATCGCTTGCAGTCTAGGCGCGGGTCTGGTTTGATGGAAACGAATAGTCCTAATGCAAGGTAGAAAAGGAGCTAATACCTTGGCGCTTTCGCTCGACATCGACCTGCTGCGCTCGTTCGTCGTGATCGCCGAGGTGCGCGCGCTGAGCCGCGCGGCCGCGCGCGTCGGCCGCACGCAATCCGCGCTCAGCCAGCAGATGAAGCGGCTCGAGGAAGCGGTCGACCAGCCGTTGTTCCAGCGCACCGGCCGTGGCGTCGTGCTGACGCATCCGGGCGAGCGGCTGCTCGTGCACGCGCAGCGCATCCTGCGGCTGCACGACGAGGCGATGGCCGACCTGTGCGGCACGGGGCTGTCGGGGACGATCCGGTTCGGGTGCCCCGACGATTACGCCGAAGTGTGGCTGCCGTCGCTGCTGCGGCAGTTTTCGAGCCAGCATCCGCAGGCGATCGTCGAAGTCGTCTGCGGGCCGACGCCGCGGCTCGTCGAACACCTGGAGAAGCGCGCGGTCGATCTGGCGATGATTTCCGTGCCGGACGACGGCGCGACCGACGACGTCATTCGCCGCGAGCCGCTGGTCTGGATCGGTTATCCGGGGCTCGAACCCGCGCATTTCGATCCGTTGCCGCTCGCGCTGTCCGATCGCGACACGCTCGATCACCTCGCGGCCTGCGACGCGTTGAATCGCGCCGGCCGCGACTACCGCGTCGCGTATGCGAGCAGCAGTCTCGCCGGGCTGATCGCGCTGGTGCGCTCGGGGCAGGCGTTCGCGGTGATGACGCAGACGGCCGTGCCGGCCGACCTCGCGATCGTCCACGGCGATCCGCGCTTGCCGCCGTTGCCGGCGGTGGGCATTACGCTGAGGTGCGACCGGAAGCGGCCGTCGCATCTGACGGCAGCATTCGCCGAGCATATCCGGCAAACGCTGCCGTTGCTTTGATCGTCGACGCGATCAGTCGACCATCGACGAAGCCGACGCCTGCGTGCGGCCCGGACGCTCCGCCGCCGCCTCGCGCACGCGGATCGCCGCCCGCATGCCGGACAGCTTCAGTTCGGTTTCCTGATATTCGTTGACCGGCTCGGAATCGGCGACGATGCCGCAGCCCGCGAACAGCCGGCACGCGCCGCCCGCGATCAACGCCGAACGCAGCGCGACGATGAAATCGCCGTTGCCGTGCGCGTCGATCCAGCCGATCGGCGCCGCATACCAGCCGCGATCGAAGCCTTCGTGCGCACGGATATGGTCGAGCGCCGGCGCGCGCGGATGGCCGGCGACCGCCGGCGTCGGGTGCAGCGCCGCGACGACCTGCAACAGCGTCGCCTCCGCATTCAGCGTCGCGCGAATCGGCGTGCTCAGGTGCTGAAGCTTCGGCAAGCGGTGCAGCGACGGTTGATCGGGCACGTCGAGCTCACGCGACAGCGGCGCGAGCGCGGCACGGATGGCGTCGACGACGAGCGCATGCTCGAGCCGTTCCTTCGCGGACGCCATCAGCGCGGCGCCGAGTGCGCGATCGTCGTCGGGCGTGGCGCCGCGCCGGATCGTACCGGCCAGCGCATGCGTGCGCACGTCGCCGGCCGCGACACGCGCGAGCCGTTCCGGCGTCGCGCCGACGAAGCACGCCCCGTCGCGACGGACCGCGAACAGGTGCGCATGCGCGTCGCGCCGTCGCAACCGGCGCAGCAGCGGCGCGATCGCGACGGGCCGTGCGTACTGTTCGAGCACGTCGCGGGCGAGCACGACCTTGCCGAACGCGCCGTCGTGGATCGCGTCCACCGCACGGCGGACTTCGTGCTGCCATTCGCTGGCCTGCAGCGCCTGCGTGTGCAGCAGTTGCGGCGCGTCGTCTTCCGCGGCCGGCGCAAGCGTGCCGAGCGACTCGATCCGCGCGAGGCACGCATGCGCGAGCGCGGCCGGATCGTCGTGAGCGGCGACGACCTGCTGGCAGACGGCCCAGTGCGCATCGCCTTCGCGCACGATCAGCAGCTTCGCCAGCATCATGCTTGCATCGGGAAACGATGCCCAGTGCGCGCTGCGCGGGCCTTGCGCATCGAACCGGAAGCCGCCGACCAGCCGCGGCGGCTGCGGGCCCGCCGTGACCGCGTCGCGCACGAGGGCGCGCCAGCGCGCATCGATCTGCGCGAAGCGCGTGTCCCCGGTGGCGCTCAGTTCGGCCGCGCAGTCCCAGCCGTAGAGCGTGACGGACGCATCGCCGGCTTCGTGGAAGCACCACGGCGTCGCGCCGTCGTCCCACGCGGCGATCAGGTCGCAGAAGTCGAGCGGGCGCAGCGGCACCGAGACCGACGCGAGCGTCGGCGTGCCGGTGGCGGCGGCGCGGCGGGCCGCACGCGCGAACGTGTCGTGCAGCAGCGGAAGGCCGGCGTTCATGCGAGCCCCCGCTGTTGTCGCCAGTATTGCGTTTGCTGCGCGATGTACCACGCGATGAGCTGGGCGAACAGCGTCTCGACGTAGTCGGCGTCGAGGCCGGCCTGCTCGGCCCAGCGGCGCCGGTCGGGCAGCATCGCGGCCACCCGTTCCGGCGCGGCGATGCTCGCTTCGTCCGGCTTGAAGCGCGACGCGGCTTTCACGTACTGCATGCGCCGGCCGAGCGCGTCGATGATGTCGGCGTCCAGACGATCGATGGCTTCGCGAATGTCGGGCAGCCCCGTGCAGGCGTCCGGTGTTTTCATGTGTACTCCTTTCCGTAACGAAGGGATTGGTCGATCCGTTCGACCAGATGTGCGATCACCGCCGGGTATTGGTGTCGCAGGTAGAAGTGGTCGCCGTTGAACGTCTCGACGCGGATCGGGCGCGCCGCGACGTCCTGCCACGCATGCGCCTCGTCGCTGTCGAGCTCGGTATCGGCGAGCGGCAGCATCACGCCGAGCGGCGCATCGATGCGCGGCGGCCGCTCGCGCCGATACGTTTCGATCGCGCGGTAGTCGTGGCGGATCATCGGCAGGTAGATTGAGCGCATTTCCGGATCGGCGAGCAGCGCGGCGTGCTCGCCGGACAGCCGGGCGACGTCGCCGACGAGCGCGGCGTCGGATTGCAGGTGCAGATCCGATGCGCGCTGGCGATGCGGCGGCGGCAGTGCGGACACCGCCACGTAAAGCGGCGCGGCGCCGCGCGCCTCGAGCCGTACCGCGACCTCGTACGCGAGCGCCGCGCCGAGGCTGTGCCCGAACAGCACCAGCGGCGCGTGCGCATAGCGTTGCAGCGCGTCGGCGGCGGGGCCGGCGAGCGCTTCGATCGAGGGCAGGCACGGCTCGCCGAAGCGTTCCTCGCGGCCCGGATACTGCAGCGCGAGCAGATCGACGTCCCACGGCAGCGCACGGCTCCAGCCGCGAAAGAAATTCGCGGTGCCGCCCGCGTGCGGGAAGCAGACGAGCTGCGCACGCGGGCACGGCGACAGCCGCAACTCGCGAATCCAGTTCGAATCGGTCGGGTGCGCGCTCATGCGGCCGCCTGCAACTGGCGGCGCAACAGGTCGCGCAGCGATTTCTTGCTGGTCTTGCCGATGCCGGTTTCGGGAAAGCGCGGCATGAATTCGATGCGGTCGGGGATCTTGAACGCCGCGAGCCCGCAGTCGCGCAGGTAGCGTTTCAGCACGAGTCGGGACGGGGCAGGCGCGCGCGCGACGACGAACGCGCAGGTCCGTTCGCCGAGCATCGGATCGGGCATCGCGACGACCGCCGCGTCGTGCACCTGCGGATGCGCGAGCAGCAGGTTTTCCACTTCCTCGGCCGAGACTTTCTCGCCGCCGCGGTTGATCTGGTCCTTGTCGCGACCTTCGACGACCAGGTCGCCGTCCGCGGTGCGCCGCACGCGGTCGCCGCTGCGATAGAAGCCATCGGCCGTGAATGCCGTCGCATCGTGCGCCGCGAGCCGGTAGTAGCCGCGGATCGTGTACGGGCCGCGTACCTGCAGTTCGCCGATCTCGCCGGGCGCGACCGGTGCGCCGGTTGCGTCGACGATGCGCACTTCGTCGCCGTCCGAGACCGGGCGGCCCTGCGTGTGCGCGATCCGTTCCGGTGCGTCGTCGAGCCGCGTGCAGCAGATCAGCCCTTCGGCCATGCCGAACACCTGCTGCAACCGGCAGCCGAGCACGGGCGTCACGCGTTCGGCCGCGTGGTCCATCAGCCGCGCGCCGCCGACCTGCAGCACGCGCAGGCTCGACAGGTCGGCCTGCCGTTGCGGCTGCTCGTCGAGCCACAGCAGCGCGAGCGGCGGCACGAGCGCGGTATGCGTGACACGTTCCTGCGCAATCAGCGCGAAGCTCTGGTCGGGCTCGGGCCGCGCGGTCGTCACCACCCGGCCGCCCGCGAGCAATGCGCCGATCGTGCCGGGGCAGCACAGCGTGAAGTTGTGCGCCATCGGCAGCGCGGCCAGATAGACGGTGTCGGCATCGAACCCGCTCGCGGCGCTGCATGCGCGCACGTTGTACAGGTATTCGCGATGGCGGCGCGGAATCAGCTTCGGCGTGCCGGTCGTGCCGCCTGACAACTGGAAGCACGCGATATCGTCGGCGCGCGCCGCGCAGTCGAGCACGGGCGCCGCGTCGTACAGCGCGGCGAACGACGTGAATGCGTGGTCGTCGCCGGCCATCACGATGTGCTCGAGCGTCGGGCACTCGGCCTGCAAGGCGGCCGCGAGCGGCCGGCAGTCGAAATCGCCGAGCTGCGACGCGCCGAGATAAGCGCGCGCGCCGGCGAAGCGGCAGAACGCGCCGATCTCGTAGTGACGGTGCGCGGGCAGCGCGAGCACCGGCCGCACGCCGAGCTGGAACAGCGCGAAGCACGTCTCGATGAAGCGCGCGCCGTTCGGCAACTGGACGACGACCGCGTCGCCGCGTACCAGGCCGAGGCGCGCGAGGCCGCCCGCGAGGCGGCGAATGCGCGCGAGCAGATCGCGATAGCACAGCCGCAGCGCGCCGTCGACGACGGCGAGCGCGTCGGGATGGCGCTGCGCGCAGGCATCGAGCGCGTCGAAGAACGTCGTGTCCTGCCAGTAGCCGGCGTCGCGGTAGCGGCGCGCGAAGTCGTCGGGCCAGTCGGGCGCGTCGGCCGGCACGGCCGCCGCCAGGGAGGAAGGGGAGGATTGCATGCGCTGACCTTGGGTTCCGGCAAGTTGTCAGAAAATGTAAATGAGAGGTATTATCATTTGTAACAGGTGCTGCGATAGCGCCGTTTCTTTCGATATCGCGGCAATTTCGTTCGATCGGGCGCCGGTCGCGCGGCACCCGCCCGGTCCGGCCGGACAATCGGCCGGTTGCCGCCGGCGCGCGCCGGTCCGCGCGTGCCGCCTAACCAACGGACCTCCGATGAGATCGACCTCCTTCGCTTCGTCACGACGTCACCCGCCGGTGCTCGTGCCCGGCAATCATCCGGGTGTGGTGCACATCGACACGGGCATGAAACTCATGAGCGGCACGCTGTGCTCGGATAGCCGCGACTGGTACGAGGAGCCGCTCGAAAAAGGGCTGAAGCTCGTCCTCGTGCAGAGCGGGCAGTTGCGCTGCCGCGTGCCGGGCCAGCCCGAGCAATGCATCAAGGGGCCGGGCCTGTGCGTGATCGCCAACGACGGCGAATTCACGACCCACCAGATCTACGACCGCGACGTGCCGCTGCGCTACACGATCGTGCAGCTCGGCCTCGACGCGCTCGACCGCAACCTGAGCCTGCTGCCGGAGAAGATGCTCGCGCCGACGGGCGGCGATCCGCGCATCGTCAGTTGCCCGGCGTCGAAGGCGCTGCAGGCGCTCGCCGTGCAGATCGCCACCTGCCCGTTCGAGGGTGCGGTGCGCGAGTACTACCTGAAGGCGAAGGCGTTCGAGCTGACCGCGCTGAGCGCGCAGTTGCTGGCCACGCAGCGGCAGTCCGCGCCGGCCGACGTGCGGGTCACGTCGTCGGATGTCGAGCGCGTGTATGCGGCGAGCGACATCCTGACGCGCGAGCTCCAGCACCCGCCGACGCTCGACGCGCTCGCGGGCCGCGTCGGGATGAATTCGCGCAAGCTGACGGCCGGCTTCCGCAAGGTGTTCGGCACGAGCGTGTACGCGTATCTGCAGGAATACCGGCTGCGGACCGCGCACGCGATGCTGTGCGCGGAGGATGCGAACGTGTCGACCGTCGCGTACCGCGTCGGCTACAGCCCCGCGCATTTTTCGATTGCGTTCCGCAAGCGCTACGGCATTTCGCCGAGCGATATTCGCGTGTCGCCCAACGCAATGGATCACGAGGAATTGACGGGCGCGGCGATCTAAAACAACTGACCGGCCGCCTAAAGGAATCGACCGGGCTCATGGGTGTTAATGAGATAGATTCTCATTCACAGGTGGCCGCCGCCGCGCGGACCCGCCGTCGAACGACCCATACAAGGCGTGCCCATGAGCCAGACCGTTGTCGATTCCACTACCGACCATTCCGATCCTTCCTGTTGTTCTCCCACTGACTGTCGCGCGCGGCTCGTTGCGCTGATCGCCGAGCTGCTCGACGAAGCCGTCGACGAGATCGCGTCGCTCGACGATGACGAGGACCTGCTGAGCTGCGGCCTCGATTCGATCCGGTTGATGTATCTGCAGACGCGCTTGAACCGGCTCGGTCATGCGCTGACGTTCGACGCGCTCGCGCGTACGCCGACGCTCGGCGCGTGGACCGCGTTGCTCGCGACTGCGCCGCGTATCGCGCGCGCGGAAGCCGTCGTCGCGGCCGAAGCCGTCGACGTGCACGCGCCATTCGAGTTGTCCGCGGTGCAGCAGGCGTACTGGCTCGGCCGCGGCGACGGCGAGGTGCTCGGCAACGTGAGTTGCCACGCGTTTCTCGAATTCCGCAGCCGCGCGATCGATCCGGTTCGGCTGGACACCGCGTGCCGGCGCGTGCGCGAGCGTCATCCGATGCTGCGCGCGCGCTTCGACGGCGGCCGCCAGCAGATCGTCGCGGCGCCGGACGCGCCGGTGTTCGCGCACGCGGACTGGCGCGACCGGACGGCGGCCGAAGCGGAAGCCGAATGGGCGTCGCTGCGCGCATTCCGCTCGCACGAATGTCTCGACGTCGAGCACGCGCAAGTGTTCATGATGGGGCTGGTGCAGATGCCCGGCGGCGAGGATCGCGTGTGGCTGAGCGTCGATCTGCTCGCGGCCGACGTGGACAGCGTGCGGCTGCTGATGCAGGAGATCGGCGTCGCCTATGCCGAGCCGTCGGCGCTGCCGGCTGCGCCGTCGACGTGGTTCCCGGCCTGGCTCGCGCGTCGCGCGGCCGATACGCGCGATGCGCGGGCCGCGGCGCGCGACGCATGGCAGGCGCGGCTCGCGACGCTGCCGGAAGGGCCGGCGCTGCCGCTCGCCCGTGCGCCGGAAACGATCCGTGCGCCGCGTTTCAGCCGCGTCGCGCATACGCTGAGCACGGACGAGTTGACGCGCCTGCAGGCGCGGGCCGCGCAGCATGGCGTCACGTTGTCGTCGGTGTTCGGTGCGGCATTCGCGGCGGTGCTCGCGCGCTGGAGCGGCCGGCAGGCGTTCCTGCTCAACGTGCCGCTGTTCGACCGGCACGGCGATGCGCCCGATCTGGGCCGCGTGATCGCCGATTTCACGACGCTGTTGCTCGTCGAATGCGACGTGCACGCCGATGCGAGCGCGGCCGACACGGTGCGCGCGTTCCAGCAGCGGCTGCACGGTGCGATCGCGCAGGCCGCGTATCCGGCGCTCGACGTGCTGCGCGATGCGCGTCGGCAGGGCACGCCGCGCGCGGCGCCGGTCGTGTTCTCGTGCAATCTCGGCGACGAGCCGTTCGTGCCCGCTGCGTTCGCGCAGGTGTTCGGCGATCTGCACGACATGATTTCGCAGACGCCGCAGGTATGGCTCGATCATCAGCTCTATCGCGTGCCGGGCGGCGCGCTGCTTGCGTGGGACAGCGTCGACGGCCTGTTCCCGGACGGGATGATCGACGTGATGTTCGGCGCGTATGTCGCGTTCGTGCAGTCGCTGTGTGATCGCGACTGGCGGCTGCCGATCGCGGTCGAGTTGCCGTCCGCGCAGCGGCGCGTGCGCGATGCGCTCAACGCGTTGCCGGCCCCCGGCCGTGCGCGCACGCTGCATCACGATTTCTTCGCGCTGGCCGCACGCGAGCCGGCCGCCGTCGCCGTGCGATGCGGCGATCGCGCGGTGACGCGCGGCGAACTGGCCGCGCAGGCGCTCGCGATCGCGGGCGGGTTGCGCGCGGCCGGGATCGGGCACGGCGATGCCGTCGAGATCAGCCTGCCGCGCGGGCCCGAGCAGGTCGCGGCCGTATTCGGCGTGCTGGCGGCCGGCGCGTGCTACGTGCCGCTCGACATCGCGCAGCCGGTCGCGCGCAAGGCGCTGATCGAGCGCGCGGCGGGCGTGAAGGCCGCGATCGTCGACACCGCCTGCGCGGACGGGCCGCTGCCGCATGTCGGCATCGCCGCGCTGCTGCGGCATGTGCCGCTGGCCGCGCCGCTCGAGGTCGCGCCGCGGGCGACGGCTTACGTGATCTACACGTCCGGTTCGACGGGCGTGCCGAAGGGCGTCGAGATGACGCACGCGGCGGCCGTCAACACGATCGATGCGATCGATGCGCTGCTCGGCGTGCGCGCGCACGACCGGCTGCTGGCGGTGTCGGCGCTCGATTTCGATCTGTCGGTGTACGACCTGTTCGGCGCGCTGGGCGCCGGTGCGCAGCTCGTGCTGCCGACGCAGGACGAAGCGCGCGATGCGGCACGCTGGATCGAACTGATCGCGCAGCACCGCGTGACGCTGTGGAACTCGGCGCCCGCGCTGCTGGAAATGGCGCTGGCCGTGCCGGCGGCGCGCGACGCGTGCCGCAGCGTGCGCGCGGCGCTGCTGTCCGGCGACTGGATCGCGCTCGACCTGCCGGCGCGCCTGCGCGAGCGCTGCGGCGACGCCTGTGCGTTCCACGCGCTCGGCGGCGCCACCGAGGCCGGCATCTGGTCGAACGTGCAGACGGTGCGCGACGTGCCGCCGCACTGGCGTTCGATTCCGTACGGCCGGCCGTTGCCGGGGCAGGCGTATCGCGTCGTCGATGGCGACGGACGCGATGTGCCCGATTACGTGCCGGGCGAATTGCTGATCGGTGGCGACAGTCTCGCGCGCGGCTACCGGAACGATCCCGAGCTGACCGCGCAGCGTTTCGTGCAGCACGCGTCGGGCCGCTGGTATCGCACCGGCGACCGCGGTCGCTACTGGCCGGACGGGACGCTCGAATTCCTCGGCCGCGAGGATCGACAGGTGAAGGTGCGCGGGCACCGGATCGAACTCGGCGAGATCGAGGCGGCGCTCGCCGCGCATCCGTTGATCGACGGCGCATGTGCGAGCGTCGTCCACGGCGAGGCCGCGCGCATCGTCGCGGCATTCGTGCCGGCCGACTGCGCGGCGGCGGACACCGCGCCATCGTTGCTCGCGGCAGTCGACATGGTCGACACGATGCCGGCGGAAACGGCCGTCGCGCACGCCGTCGCCGCCCGGCTGCTCGACGGCGACGCGGGCCTGCCGCCGCCGCTGCTCGCGCACTGGCGCGCAAAGGGCGCCCCATCGATCCCGATCGACGACGCGCTCGACCGGCTCGCCTGGCAGGCAACCGATCTCGACGCTCTGACGGCCGCGCTGCGCGCGCTCGCCGCCGATCCGGAGACCGCCGCGCAACGCGTGCCGCTGGACCCGTGCGTGGCGCCGCTCGCGTTCGCGACGCGCGTGCCGGACGGCGTTCGTGCGCTGCGCGAGTTCGCCGTCGCGCTGGACGCGCAGGCCGCGGCACACACAGGTGTGCTGCGCGTCGCGGTGCTCGATGCCCGCGCGGGCCAGGCGCTCGATGCGGGGCTCGGCGTGCTAGACGATCCGCGCTTCGACGTGACGCTGTTCGACGTGTCGCCGGGCCTGCTGCACAACGCGCAGGCACGCTTCACGCGAACGCTGCCCGCGTTGCAGACGATGCAGGACGGCTTGCTGCCCGCACGTCATCTCGGCGCATTCGATTGCGTGATCAGTTTCGCGGCGGCCCACCTGCGCGACGATCCGCGCGACACCTTCCGGATCGCGGCCGCGCTGCTTGCGCGGGACGGCCGCCTGCTGCTCGCCGACGTGCTGCGCGACTCGCCGCTGCGCGAACTCGTCGCGAGCGTCGCGGGCGATGCATCGCTGCCGCGGCCGTTCGCGCACGATGCGCTGGCGGCGGCCGCCCATGCGTGCGGCTTTGCGCTCGATGCGCGCAGCTGGCGCTCGGCGGCATTCGCCTGCATCGATGCGCGCCGGGTCGGCGAGCCGATCGAACAGACGGCGCTCGCGGACTGGTTGCGCGACCGGTTGCCCGACGCGATGCGTCCCGATGCGCTGTGGTGCGTGCCGCGCTGGCCGCTCAACGCGAACGGCAAGATCGATCGTCGGGCGCTCGGGGATGCACTCGCGCGCGCACTCGGCGACGCACCGGCCGCGCACGACGCGTTCGTGCCGGCCGGCGAACGGCACGCGATATTGCTGGCCTGTTGGGAGCAGGCGCTCGGCCGCGCGGCGAACGCGCGTGACGCGACGTTCTTCGCGCTCGGCGGCGACAGCCTGCTCGCGACGCGCCTGCTCGCGCAACTGCGCGAGCGGCTCGGCGTGCGGATCGGGATGGCCGCGTTCTACCGGCAGCCGACGCTCGCCGGTCTCGCGGCGCAGCTCGACGAACTGACGCCGGCGGCGCCGGCCGACGGCGACGCAGCGGTCGCGACGATCGAGGAGGGCGTGCTGTGAGTTTCGACGACGTGCTCGACCTCTGCCGCGAACGGCGGATCGAACTGTGGTGCGACGACGGCGGCCAGTTGCGCTATCGCGCGCCGGCCGGCGCGCTCGATGCGGATCTCGCCGCGCGCATCAAGGCCGAACGCGATGCGTTCGTCCGCTTCCTTCAGAACGGCGCATGGCGCGACGATCCGGCGCACCGGCACGAACGGTTCGCGCTGACGCCGGTGCAGGCCGCGTATGTGCTCGGTCGCCACGAATCGTTCGAGTTCGGCGGCAGCGCATGCCACCTGTACGTCGAATACGACGAACCGCAGGATCTCGACTGCGTGCGCTTCGAAGCCGCGTGGAATGCGTGCGTCGCGCGCCATCCGATGCTGCGCGCGATCGTCGAGGACAACGCATGGCAACGCGTGCTGCCCGACGTGCCGTGGCAGCCGCTCACCGTGCACGACCTGCGCGAGGCCGACGCGAACGCCTTCGACGTGCACCTGACCCGCGTGCGCGAGCGCCTCGACCATGCGGTGCATGCGCTCGACCGCTGGCCGGTGCTGCAGCCGGAAGTGAGCCTCGGCCAGGAGGCGGCGGTGCTGCACCTGTCCGTGGATTTCACGCTGATCGACTACGCGAGCCTGCAATTGCTGCTCGCCGAATGGCGGCGCCGTTACGACGATCCGCAATGGCAGCCCGCGCCGCTCGACGCGACGTTTCGCGACTATGTGCTGCATGAAGCGCAGTCCACGACGCGTGCCGATCATGCGCGCGACAAGGCATGGTGGCTCGCTCGACTCGACGAGTTGCCCGCGCGTCCCGATCTGCCGGTCGTGCCCGCGAGGCGCACCGACGGGCGGCCGCGCTTCACGCATCGGCATGCGCGGCTCGATCGCGCGCAATGGGCCGCGCTGAGCGGCCAGGCGAGCCGTTTCGGGCTGAGCGCGGCGAGCGTCGCGCTGGCCGCGTTCGCCGAGGTCGTCGGCCGCTGGAGCCAGACGCCGGCGTTCTGCCTGAACCTGACGGTGCTGAACCGTCCGCCCGTGCATCCGCGCATCGATGCGGTGCTCGGCGATTTCACCGCGCTGAGCCTGCTCGCCGTCGACGCGACGCACGGGCGCGATTTCGTCGAGCGTGCCCGCACGATCGGCGCGCGGATGTTCGACGATCTCGACCATCGCGCGTTCACCGGCGTCGACGTGATGCGCGAACTCGCACGGCGGCGCGGCAAGGATGCGGCGCTGATGCCGGTGGTGTTCACGAGCGGGATCGGCAGTGTCGAGCGCCTGCTCGGCGAGCACGCGGGGCACGCGGCGCGCGCCGCGCCGCCGCGCACCATGATCAGCCAGACGCCGCAGGTGTGGCTCGACTGCCAGGTGACCGACCAGTTCGGCGGGCTGGAAATCGGCTGGGACGTGCGCGACGACCTGTTTCCGGACGGCATGCCGGCCGCGATGTTCGACGCGTATGTCGCGCTGCTGGGTCGTCTGGCCGACGATGCCGCATGGTGGTCGCGTGAGGGTGACATCGTGCTGCCGTCCGCGGCGCCCGTCGCCGACGTGCATCCGGATGCCGATACGCATATCGCGGCCGGTTTCGCCGCGCAGGCGCTGCGCACGCCCGATGCGCCGGTCGTGATCGATGCACGGGGGCCGCGCACGTACCGCGAGGTCGCGCAACAGGCGGCGGCGCTGCGTACCGCGCTCGAACAGGCGGGCGTCGGCGTGGGCGATACCGTCGCCGTACTGATGCCGAAGTGCGCGCACCAGCTCGCGGCCGTGCTCGCGATCGTCCAGGCGGGCGCCGCGTACGTGCCGGTCGACAGCCGCCAGCCGGCGCTGCGGCAGCAGGCCATTCTGCGCAATGCACGGGTACGCGCGGTCGTCAGCGTGCAGGCGCTCGCATTCGACCATGACGGTTGCGCGCGCATCGATATCGATGCGTTGCCGATCGATCCGCAATGGCCGCCGCGCGCCGCATGCGACATCGCTCCAGATGCATTGGCTTACGTGATCTATACGTCGGGCTCCACCGGCGAGCCGAAGGGCGTGATGCTGAGCCACGCGGCGGTGTGCAACACGCTCGCCGACATCAGCGCGCGGCATGCGGTCGGCGCGGGCGACGTGGTGCTGGGCCTGGCCGAACTGAGCTTCGACCTGTCCGTCTACGATTTTTTCGGGGCGACCGCGCGCGGCGCGTGCATCGTGCTGCCCGATCCGGCGCGCGGCAACGATCCGTCGCACTGGGCCGAACTGATGGCGCGCCATCGCGTGACGCTGTGGAATTCGGTGCCCGCACAGGGGCAGATGCTGATCGACTACCTCGAAGGCGAACCGGCGCTCGACGTGCCGGGCCCGCGCCGCGTGCTGTGGTCGGGCGACTGGATTCCGGTGACGCTGCCGGCCCGCTGGTGGCGTCGCTGGCCCGACAGCGCGCTGTTCAGCCTCGGCGGCGCGACCGAAGCGTCGATCTGGTCGATCGAACATCCGATCCGTCCGGAAGATACGCAGCTCGCGAGCATTCCGTACGGCCGCGCGCTGACCGGGCAGACGATGGAAGTGCTCGACGCACTCGGCCGGCCGTGCCCGCCGGGCGTGCGCGGCGAGATCCATATCGGCGGCGTCGGGCTTGCGACGGGCTACGCGAACGATCCCGTGCGGACGGACGAGCGTTTCATTCGTCATCCGGACGGGCGCAGGCTTTATCGCACCGGCGATCTCGGGCGCGTGCGCGCCGACGGCTCGCTCGAATTCCTCGGGCGGCAGGACGATCAGGTGAAGATTCGCGGCTACCGGATCGAGCTGGCCGAGATCGATGCGGCGCTGACCGCGCATCCGCTCGTCGGCGCGGCGGCCACGATCGTGCTCGGCGAGGGCGCGGAGCGCCGGCTTGCGAGCTTCGTGTCGCTGCAGGGCGCGGAAGCGCCCCCGCCGGCGCAGGACGACGCGCTGCACGAGATTGCAACGCACGTGCGCACGGCGTTCGACGCCGCGCGCTGGCCCGCGCAGGCGGACGTGTCGCGTTCGGTTGCGCAGCTCGACGCAGCGTGCGTGGCGTCGCTCGCCGCGTGGATCGTGCCGGCCGGCGGCTTGACGACCGACGCTTCGACCGGTTTCGCGACATTGTGCGAGCGGTTGCGTGTGCCGGCGGCACGACGCCATTTGCTGCGCCACTGGCTCGCGATGCTGGTCACACATGGCGTGCTGGACGCGGACGCGGACGACGGCTGGCGCAGGCGGCCCGATGCCAGCGTCGTCGACGCGCGTGCATGCTGGGACGCATTCGCGCAGCACGCATCGCCCGCGCTGTGGCCGGCCGTCCTCGTCGATTACTTCCGCGCCAGTGCCGGATGCCTCGACGCGCAGATCGACGGCCGCGTATCGCCGGCCGGCCTGATGTTCCCGGAAGGGGCTTCGCATATCGCCGAAGCGATGTACAGCGACGGCGAACACGCCCGCGCGCTGCATCGCGGGATGGCGCAGGCCGTGCACGCCGTCGTCGCACGCGAACCGCGGCGCGCGTGGCGCATCCTCGAAATTGGCGCGGGCACGGCCGCCGCGACGCGGGCGATCGTCGAGGCGCTCGCGCCGCTGGTGGAAGCCGGGACGCGCATCGATTACCTGTTCAGCGACGTGTCGAGCTATTTCCTCGCGGCCGCGCGCGAGCGTTTCGCTGCGTATCCGTGGATGCGCTTCGTGCGTTTCGACATGAATGCGGCGTGCGACGCGCAGGGCATTGCACCGCATTCGGTCGACATGACGATCAGCTCCGGCGCGCTGAACAATGCGCGCGACACGGTCGCGCTGATTGCCGGTTTGCGCGCACTGTCGGCGCCCGACGCGTGGTGGGTGATCCAGGAACTGACGGCCGAGCATCCGGAAATCAGCATCAGCCAGGGGCTGATGATGGAGACGCCGGACGATGCGCGGGCCGCATCGGCGCGGTTGTTCGTGCCGCATGCGCAGTGGCTCGACTGGCTGCAGGCGGACGCGGGCGATCGCGCGCTCGGGTGCGTCGCGCCCGACACGCCGCTCGCCGCGCTGGGCTACGACATCCTGCTCGCCCACGTGAAGCGCGGCGCGGCGCGCATCGCGCCGGATACGCTGCTGGCGTTCGTGGCCGAGCGTGTGCCGGGCTACATGGTGCCGTCGCAACTGCGCGTGCTCGAACGTTTGCCGGTGACCGCGAACGGCAAGATCGACCGCCGTACGCTGGCCGGCATCGCCGATATCCGCGAGCCGGCGCCGGTCGTGGTGCGAGCGGTGTCCGCACCGGCAGCCGACCCGTTGCTGGCGCGGCTGATCGGCTTGTGGGAGACCGTGCTCGATACGCGCAACGTCTCGCCGGATCAGGACTTCTTCGCCGCGGGCGGCGATTCGCTGCTGATCGCGCAACTCGTGTCGCGGCTGCGCGGCGAGGAACCGCTCGCGCACGCGCATCCGTTCGACCGGTTGTTGCGCTGGGTGCTCGCGCAGCCGACGCCCGCCGCGTTCGCGCAATGCCTGCGCGACGCGGGCGAACAGCCGGCGAGCGCGACGCCGGCGGCCGCGCCCGCCGCGTCGCGCACGGCGCATGCGTCGGCGGTCGTCCATGCGCCGGCGCCGCGCGTGCGCACCGGCGTGCGGCCGATTCCGCTCGCGCCCGGCGGCGGCGTGCCGCGCGTGATCGTGCACGAAGGGCTCGGCACCGTGCATGCGTATCGTCCGGTGCTTCCGGCGCTCGCGCGGCTCGGCCCGGTGCTCGGCTTCGCGGTGCGCGACGCGCAGGATTATCTCGACCTGCCGGCGCGTCACCTGAACGCGACGCTGGGCCGGCGTTACGCGGATGCGCTGTGGCGCAGCGGCGTGCGCGAGGTCGACGTGCTCGGCTATTGCTCGGGCGGGCTGGTCGCGCTCGAAATGGCGAAGTCGCTGGTGCAGCTCGGCGTCGCGGTGCGCACGCTCGACATCGTGTCGAGCTACCGGATTCCGTACCTGATCGAGGATGAACGGCTCGTGCTGTTCAACTTCGCGGCGACGCTCGGGCTGCCGCTCGACGCACTCGGGTTTCCGGAAACGTATGTGCTGGCCGACGCGCTCGCCGACGCATTGAAGGCCGACCCCACGCGGCTCGCGCCGGGCAGCCTGCAGGCGCAGCTCGAGATCTTCGGCGATCGCTGCGAGCCGCTCGACGTGCTGCGCGGCCGCGTGTTGCGCGCGGCGGCCGGCCTGTCGATGCAGGACGCGGTCGCGCATCCGCTGCTCGACGAGCGCGAGCGGCTCTACCGGCTCTTCATGCATTCGGTGCAGGCGTGCCACTGGGCCGGCGATGCGCCGTATGCGGGCACGCTGCGGCTGTTCGTGCCGGAGCGCTGCAATCCGCTGATTCCGCAGCAGCGCGCGGCGCTCACGGACTACTGGACGGCGCAGGCGCTCGGCGGCATCACGGCCGTCGATATCCCCGGCGGTCATTTCGACTGCCTGAACGCCGCGTTCGTCGATACCCGCCTGAAGGAGGCACGATGAAGGTCCATCCGCTGCCGGTCGTCGTGGCCGGCTCCCGTTTCGGTCAGTTCTATGCGGCGGGCCTCGCGGCGTCCGGTTCGTATCACGTCGCCGGCATCCTCGGCCAGGGCAGCGCGCGCACGGCAGCATTGGCCGCGCGCGTCGGGGCGCCGGTGTTCGACCGCGTCGACGCGTTGCCGGACGACGTGCGCATCGCGTGCGTCGCCGTCGGCGGCGCGGCCCGCGGCGCGGAGGGCGCCGCGCTGGCCTGCCGGCTGCTCGAACGCGGGATCGACGTCGTGATCGAGCATCCGCTGCTGCCCGACGAATGGGCCGGCGTGCTGCGTACCGCGTCGCGCCAGGGCCGCCGTTGCCTGCTCAACAGCTTCTATCCGAACCTGCCGGTCGTCGCGCGTTTCATCGCGGTCGCGCGGCGACTGCGCGAGACGAGCGCGCCGGTGCATGCGGACGTGGTGTGCTCGGTGCAGGCGAGCTACGCGGCGCTCGACGTGCTCGCGGCCGCGTTGCAGGGCGTCGGGCCGTGGTCGGTCGAACCGATCGGGCCGGCGTTGTCGTCGATGCGCGAATGCGCGATGGTGCTCGCTGAAACGCCGGTGTCGCTGCGCGTGCACAACGAGATGGCGGCGGCCGACGACGGCCGGATGAGCATGCTGTTCGGCATCACGCTGACGACCGACGCTGGCACGTGGACGCTCGCGTCGCCGCACGGCCCGCTGTGGTGGGCGCCCGCGCTGCGCGAGCCGGCGCAGGACGAGGACGGCCTGTTCCCGATCTTCGGCGAGCCGGCCGGCGACGACCTGCCGAGCATCCAGATCTGCGACGACGCGCAGGACACGTGGGGCGAGATTCATGCGCGCAGCTGGCCGCAGGCGGCCGTGCGCGCCGTCGATCGCCTCGTGTCCGGCGAAGGGCTGCACGCGTGCAACCAGCGCAGCATCGACGTGGCGCGCGTGTGGCAGCAGTTGACCGCGCAACTCGGTTTTCCGGCGCAGCCGCCGGGCGATGCGCGCGCCGCGACGCTCGGCATGCTGCTGGAGCGTGCTGCATGAAGGGGCCGTTGCTTTCGATGTTGCGACCGTTCGCGGTGCCGCTCGTCGCGGCGGTGGCGTTGCAGGCGCTGGCCGGCATCGCGTCGCTCGTGCCGTGGCTCGCGCTCGCGCATCTCGCCGACGCATGGCGCGCGAGCGCGCAGCTCGACACGGCGGCGCGCGGCTGGCTCGTCGCGGCCGTGGCGGCCGGTGCGTTCTGGCTGGCCGGCCAGACGGTCGCGCTGCACCTGACGCACCGCGTCGACGCCGATCTCGGCGATCGCCTGCGCAAGCGCCTCGCCGATCATCTGCAGCGTTTGCCGCTCGGCTGGTTCGCGCGCGCGGGCAGCGACCGCGTCGCGCGCCACGTCGACCAGGACGTGCGCGCGCTGCACCAGCTCGTCGCGCATGCGCCGGCCGATCTCACGCAGCTCGTGGTCGTGCCGTGCGCGGCGCTCGCGTGCCTGCTTTACCTGAATCCCGCGCTGCTCGCGTTCGCGCTCGTGCCGCTCGTCGCCGGCGCGGCGCTGTTCCGCTGGATGCGCTCGGCACGCTTCGCGCCGGCCTTCGCCGCACGCAACGCGGCGCTCGAACGGTTGATGGGCGACTACGCGCAGCTCGCGCAGAACCCGGCGCTGGTGCGGCAGTATCCGGGCGCCGGCATCGAGGCGGCCGCGCTCGCGTCGAGCGGGCAGTTCTCGCGGGCGTTCTCGGCGTGGGTCGGCCGCATCGGCGGCCTCGGCGCGTGCACGCAGGTGCTGCTCGGCACGCCGTTGCTGCTCGCGTGGGTCGTGTTCGGCGCGACGTGGCTGACGGCCGGACAGTTGCCGGTCGGCACGCTGTGCGCGTTCGCGCTGCTGATCTGGGCGGTCGCGGCGCCGGTGCGTGCGCTCGGTCATGGCGCCGATGCGCTGCGCGACGCGCGCGCGGCCGCCGCGCGGCTCGATGCGTTGCTTGCGCAGCCCGGCCTGCAGGAACCCGCCGACGGCGCGGCACAGGCGCCGCGCGATGCGTCGATCGAACTGCGCGGCGTGCAGGTCGACATCGACGGCGAGCCGATCCTGCGCGACATCGACGCGACGCTCGCGGCCGCCACGACCACCGCGATCGTCGGGCCGTCCGGCGCGGGCAAGAGCACGCTGCTGATGCTGCTCGCGCGCTTCATGGACCCGGATCGCGGCACGGTGCGGCTCGGCGGCGCCGATCTGCGATTGGTCAGTTCGCAGACGCGCCGCGAACAGATTGCGATGGTGTTCCAGCAGGCGAGCGCGCTCGACGTGTCGATTGCCGCGAACATCGCGCTTTATCGACCCGACGCCGATCGCGACGCGATTCGCGCCGCCGCGCGCGCGGCGTGTCTCGACGCACGCATCGACGCATTGCCGGGCGGTTACGACTGCGTATGCGGGCGCGACGTGCGCCTGTCCGGCGGCGAACTGCAGCGGCTGTCGATCGCGCGTGCGCTGCTGTCGCGTGCGCCGTTGCTGCTGCTCGACGAACCGGCGTCGGCGCTCGATCCGCAAACCGGGCGCGCGTTGCGCAACGCGCTGCGCGCCGACACGCGTACCCGTGTGATCGTCAGCCACGATCTCGACGCGATCCGGCACGCGGACCAGATTCTCGTGATGGAACGCGGCCGCATCGTCGAACGCGGCACGCATGCGGCGCTGCTGGCCGCGGGTGGGCTGTATGCGCGGCTCTGGCGCGAACGCGGCGCCGCAGGCGGGGAGTCCGCATGATGACGAAATCGCTCAAACGTTTGCAGTGCCTGCCGCGCGACACGCGCCGCGCGCTGTGGCGCGGGCTGGGCTGGGCGGTGGCCGCCGCGTTGCTCGACGGCGCGTGCGGGCTGCTGCTCGTGCCGTTGATCCGCGCGTGGTTCGCCGGCGCGCATACGGCCGCGCTGCACTGGACGATCGTGCTCGGCGCGCTGACGCTGGGCCATGCGCTCGTGCTGTACGTCGCGCAACGCGGCGGCTATCGCGCGGGCGGCGCGCTGGCCGTAGGCCTCGTCGAACGCCTCGTGCAACACCTGCCGCGCATCGCGTCGTGGCAGACCGTGCGCGACAGTCATCCGGCCGGGTTGCTGCGCGGGCCGGTGATGCAGGCGATGGGGATTCCCGCGCACCTGCTCGGGCCGTTGATCGGCGCGGCCGTCACGCCGCTCGCGGTGGTCGCGGGCCTTGCATGGATCGACTGGCGCATCGCGCTGTGCCTCGCGGCGGCGGCCGTGCTGCTGTTCGCGCTGCTGCAGCGCGGCGGCGCCCGCACGCTCGGGTTGGAACAGGCGCGCGCCGCGGGCGATCGCGAGATGGCCGTGCAGCTTCAGACCTTCGCCGCGCATCAGGGGCTGCTGCGCTTCGCGGGCCAGGACGGCGAAGCACGCGCGGCGTTGCAGCGCGCGTTCGATGAACAGCATCGCCGCACGCGGGCGCTGATGCGGCGCTCGCTGCCGCTCGAGCTCGGATTCGCGGCCGCGGTGCAGGGCGTGTTCGTCGCGATGCTGATCGGCGGCGCGTGGGCCGTCGCGGCTGGCCGACTCGACGCGGCGACGGCCGTCGCGGTGCTCGTGCTGCTCGTGCGCTTCATCGAGCCGCTCGCGCAACTCACGCAGCTCGATCAGGCGCTGCGCGGCGGCTGGCGCGCGCTCGACACGGTGCTCGCGGTGCTGCTCGCACCGCGCTTCGACAGCCCCGAGCGCGGCACGCCGGTACACGACGCGAGCGTCGACGCGCTGCGCGTCGGCTATCGGTCGGCCGGCGGCGCGACGCTGCTCGACGGAATCGATCTGCATTGCCCGGCGGGCGGCTTCGTCGCGATCGTCGGCCCCACGGGCGCGGGCAAGAGCACGCTGCTCGGCCTGCTCGCGCGGCTCGACGATCCGTGCGCCGGGCGCGTGCTGCTCGGCCGCGCCGACGTGCGGCACCTGAGCGAGGCGACGCTCGCCGCGACGCGCAACCTCGTGTTCCAGGACAACGGGCTGTTTCGCGGCAGCCTCGCGTGGAACGTGCGGATGGGGCGACCGGACGCGACCGATGCCGAGCTGCGCGCCGCGCTGGACGCGGTCGGCCTGCTGCGCGACGCCGAGCGCCTGCCGGACGGTCTCGACACCGACGTGGGGCCGGGCGGGCAGGTGCTGTCGGGCGGGCAGCGCCAGCGGGCGTGCCTGGCCCGTGCGCTGCTCGCGCGGGCGCCGGTGCTGATGTTCGACGAGCCGACCGCGAGCCTCGACGAACTGAGCGCGCGGCGCGTGCGCGACAGTCTCGTCGCGCTGCGCGGGCAGCGCACGCGCATCGTCGTCACGCACCAGCCGGCGCTGGCGGCGGCCGCCGACACGATCGTCGTGCTCGACGCGGGCCGCGTGCGGGCGACCGGCACGCACGCGCAACTGATCGAGACCGATGCGTGGTACGCGACGTTCGCCCGCGCCGGACGGCCACCCGACGGGGCGCCGCCCGCCGGCGCGGACGCGGAAATCCGCCCGGCCGAATCCGAACAGTGACGTGAACAATACGGGCCGCCGTGCCCGGAATCGATAGGAAAAGCCCCTCGATCGAAAAATCGCCTGCCGGTTCTAATTGATAATGAGAATGATTATCAAATACGGGGGCGTGAATGCGGTACGAGGTACGGGAACCTGAGAGATCGATGATGCAGGGCGCGCGCGTCGCCCGTTTCGGGCGCTGGCGTCCGTCGCTGTACCTCGGCCTGCTGATCGCCGCGCATCCGGCGGCGGCGTTCGCCGATGCGGCGCCGGCGGGCGGCGCGGAAGTCCGCAAGGAAGAGGCGGCCGCCGCGCAGCCTGCCGGGGGCGAGTTGAAGGCGATTGCGGTGAATGCGTCGCGCAGCGTGGCCGACGATCCGTCGGTGGCGACGGTCGGCAAGATGCCCCTCGCGTTGCGCGAGATTCCGCAGTCGGTCAGCGTGACGACGCGCGAGCGGATCGACCAGCAGAACCTGTTCTCGCTCGACGAGGTGATGCAGCAGTCGGCCGGCGTGACGGTCCAGCCTTACGTGCTGCTCACCACCGCGTACTTCGTGCGCGGCTTCAAGGTCGATTCGTTCGAATTCGACGGCGTGCCGGTCGTGATCGGCGACATGGCGAGCGCGCCGCAGGACATCTCGGTGTACGAGCGCGTGGAAATCCTGCGCGGCGCGAACGGGCTGCTGCACGGCTCCGGCAATCCGGCCGCGACCGTCAACCTCGTGCGCAAGCGCCCGCAATACCAGTTTTCCGCGCATGCGACCGCAAGCGTCGGCAGCTGGGACCGCTATCGCGCGGAAGCCGACATCGGCGGCCCGCTCAATGCGGCCGGCACCGTGCGCAGCCGGCTCGTCGCCGCGTACGAGGATCGCCACTTCTTCTACGACCATGCGAAGCAGGACACGCGTTCGATCTACAGCGTCACGGAAGTCGACGTGACGCGCGACACGCTGCTCACGTTCGGCGCGCAGTACCAGACCACGTCGTCGGTGCCCGACATGTCCGGCGTGCCGATGGCGCGCGACGGGTCGAGCCTCGGCCTGTCGCGCTCGACGTTCCTCGACACCGCGTGGGGCCGCTTCAACTGGGACACGACGCGTGCGTTCGCGTCGGTCGAGCAGAAGCTCGGCGCCGGCTGGAAAGCAAAGGTCAGCGGCGAATACCAGAGCGTGCGCTCGGACCTGAAGTACGCGGGTTCGTTCGGCGCGATCGATCCGGCGACGGGCGCCGGCGGCCGGCTGACCGGCGCCGCGTACCAGTTCAGCAGCTACAGCCGCAGCCTCGATGCGAACGTGCAGGGCCCCGTGCATGCGTTCGGGCTCACGCACGACCTGCTGTTCGGCGTCACCTACGCGAACAGCAGCAGCGGGCAGATGACGGCGCCGCTGCTCGGCGACGTGGCCGGCACGCCGGTGAACGTGTATCGCTGGAACCCGAGCAGCGTGCCCGAGCCCGGCATCGGGCCGTACCAGCAATCGCAGCAGAACGACATTTCGCAGAAGGGCGTCTACGGGCTCGGCCGCATCAAGCTCGCGGAACCGCTGACGCTCGTGCTCGGCGGCCGGATGAGCTGGTGGAACCAGGACAGCCTCGCCGCGCACTACAACACCGGCCACCAGTTCACGCCATACGGCGGGCTGATCTGGGATTTCGCGCGCGACTGGTCGTGGTACGCGAGCTATGCGGAGGTGTTCCAGCCGCAGACCAAGTCGATGTGGGGCGGCGGCATCCTGACGCCGGTGAAGGGGCGCACCTACGAAACGGGCGTGAAGGGCGAACTGGCGGGCGGCAAGCTCAACGTGTCGCTCGCGGCGTTCCGCATCGATCTCGACAACAACCCGCAGGTCGACCTCGCGCATCCGTGCGCGGGGCCGAGCTGCTACTACGTGAACGGCGGCAGCGTGCGCAGCCAGGGTTTCGAGTTCGAGGCGAACGGCCGCATCACGCCGTGGTGGAGCGTGTGGGCGAGCTACACGTACGACACGATGCGCTATGCGGACAACCTCGCGAACGCGGGTTCGTTCGCGCCGCTGCTGAATCCGCGCCACCTGTTCCGGCTGTGGACCAACTACGACCTGCCGTGGCAGGAGCGGCGCTGGAGCATCGGCGGCGGCGTGCAGGTGCAGAGCAGCTACTCGGCGCAGGCGAACGGCGTCACGATGAGCCAGGGCGGCTACGCGCTCGCGAGCGTGCGGCTCGGCTACCGCTACGACAAGCACTGGAGCGCCGCGCTCAACGTCAACAACCTGTTCGACCGCCACTACTACCTGAGCCTGAGCCAGCCGGGCTGGAACAACCGTTACGGGGAACCGCGCAACGTGATGCTGACCGTGCGCGGGCAATTCTGATGGCGTCCGGCTGGGGGGCGCGGGCGGCGATCGCGATCGGCGGCGTGCTGCCGGGTGCGGTCGCGCTCGCGCTCACGCTGGCCCGTCATTACCCCGACGACGGCCTGAACCGGCTCTATGCGGCCGTGTTGCTGACGCTCGCCGCGAGCGTCGCCGCGCTGCTGTGGGTGCTCGTCGCGCCCGGCTGGCGGCAGGCCGCGTGGCGCGCGGGTGTGTGGCTCGCGGTGCTCGTGCCGTGCGCGATGTTCTGGGGAGGGCGCTGACATGGATGCTTCGTCGCGTTCGCGCTGGCGCGCGCTGCATCGCGGCGCCGGTGCGCTGTTCGGCGTGGTGCTGTTCGTCGTGCTGTTCAGCGGCGCCTGGAGTCTCGCATTCGATTCGATGCAGGGCTGGTGGCGGCCGCCGGCGGTGGCCGTCGCGCGGCCGACCTTGTCGCTCGATGCGCTCGTCACGCGCGCGGCGTCGCTCGGGGTGGCGTTGCGCGACGCGCGCATCGTGCTGCCGCGGCCGGACGATCCGGCCATCCGTTTCTGCGACGCGCGCCAGACATGCACGCTCGCGCTCGATCCGGCAACCGGCGCGCCGCTGCCCGACGCAGGGCGGGCGACCTTGATCGTCACGCTGCACAAGACGCTGTTCGCCGGCTTCCCCGGGCGCATCTTCGTCAGCCTGTGGGGCATCGTGCTGCTCGTGCTCATCGTCGCGGGCATCGTCGTGCATCGCAAGCGCTGGCCCGATGCGGCGCGCATCCGGCGCGGCCACGGCTTGCGCGTCGCGCTGTTCGACCTGCACGCATGGATCGGCCTGTGGGGCACGCCGTGGCTCGTGCTGTTTGCGTTCACCGGCGCGTTGTCGGGGCTCGGCGCGCTCGGCACGGTGTCGCTCGCGGGCGTCGCGTATCCGGGGCAGCCGCAGCGTGCGTTCGCCGAACTGCTGGGCGGGCCGCCGCCCGTGGAAGCCGGCGGCCCGTGGCGACATGCGCCCGATCTCGATGCGCTGCTGCGGCGCGACGCGGTGCGCAGGCCGGATTTCCGGCCCGAAGCCGTCGTGCTGCATCGCTGGGGCGATGTGAATGCGCGCGTCGAGATTGCCGGCACGACCGCGGGCCTGCCGAGCACCGCCGTGTTCGAACGCCACCTGTACCGTGCGACGGACGGGCAATGGCTCGCCGATGCGACGTCGCGCGGCCGCGGCTTCTGGCTGCGCGCGTTCATCGCGGTGCAGCCGCTGCATTTCGCGCAATACGGCTGGGTGGGGGCGGCCGGTGATGGGCTGCGCGTGCTGCATTTCCTGATGGGACTCGCCGCGTGCGCGTTGTGCGCGACGGGGTTGCACCTGTGGATCGAGCGGCGGCGTGCGCAGCGCGAGCGTTCGGCGGACGTGCTGGCCGCCGCCGCGGTCGGCGTGTGCGGCGGGCTCGTGCTCGCGGGCGGCGCCCTGCTGTTCGCCGGCCGTGCGCTGCCGGACGGCGTGCACGTCGACCATGCGCTCGCGATGCTGTTCTGGGCCGTGTGGGGCGGCGCGATTGCGCTCGCGGCCTGTGTCGCCGATCGCGCGGCATGGCTGCGCGTGCTGATGCGTGCGGCCGGCGTCGCGTACGGGCTGGCCGGCGCGACCCATTGCGCGCTCGCGCTGCGGGGCGCGGGCCAGCCCGTGTACTGGCCGATCGACGCAGCGCTCGTCGCCTTCGGCGCATTGTTGCTGCGTGCGGCACGCCGTCCGCGGCGCGACGCGATGCAGCCTGCGCGCGTGCCGGCCGGCGCCGAACCTTTTTAACCTCATGCAACTGGAGACTTCGATGCGCGACCTGCTCGAACATCGCCGCCTGGTCATCACGATCACGCTGCTTTACCTGTCACAGGGAATCCCGATCGGCATCGCGATGGACGCGATGCCGACGCTGCTGCGCCACGACGGCGCGCCGCTTCACGCGCTCGCGTTCCTGCCGCTCGTCGGACTGCCGTGGGTCGTGAAATTCCTGTGGGCGCCCGTCGTCGACAACCGCTGGTTGCCCCGCATCGGCCGGCGGCGCAGCTGGATGCTGCCGATGCAGACGATCGTCGTGCTGTGCCTGGTCAGCCTCGCGCAGATCGGGATGACCGTCGCGACGGCCGGCTGGGCGGTCGGGCTGCTGGCCGTCGCGTCGCTCGCGAGCGCGACGCAGGACATCGCGAACGACGGGATGGCCGCCGAGCATTTCAGCGGCGACACGCTCGCGAAGATCAACGCGATCCAGATCGCGGGTGTGATGATCGGCTTCTTCGGCGGCGGCGCCGGCACGTTGACGCTGATCGGCCTGTTCGGCCAGCCTACCGCGTTTCTCGCGCTGGCCGCCGTCCCGCTCGCGAGCCTCGTTTGCGTGCTGTGGGTGCTGCCGCGCGACGCGGATCGCGCGCGCGTCCGGCCCGAACACGATGCGAGCCTCGTGCGCTTCGCGAAGCGGCCGCGTTCGTGGTCGCTGCTGTCGCTCGCATTGCTGTCGGCGATGACCGCCGTATCGGGCTTCGGCCTGTCGAAGCTGTTCCTCAACGACGCGGGCTGGTCGCTCGACGCGATCGGCAAACTCGGGATGGCGGGCGGCGTCGTGACGGTCGTGCTCGGTTGCGGCGGCGGCGCGTGGCTCGTGAGGGCGCTCGGGCTGTGGCGCGCGTTTACGGCCGGCGTGAGTTGCGCGGGCGCGGCCGCGCTGCTGTGGTTCGCGCAGGCGAACGGGTGGCTGCCGGTGTCGCCGTCGTGGGCGTGGCTGTGCACGGTGCTCGGCTCGCTGGCGACCGGCATCACGTCCGTGTCGATCATGACGGCCGGCATGCGTTTCGCCGGCGGCAGCGATCAGGCCGGCACCGACGTGACGGCCGTGCAGAGCACGCGCGATCTCGGCGAGCTGATCGCGTCGTCGACGATCCTGTCGCTGACCGCGAAGGTCGGTTACACGGGCGGGTTTCTCACCGGCGTCGCGCTCGCGGTGCTGGCGGCGCTGATCGCGATGAAGCTGCGGCGGCGCGAGGCGGCGTATGCGGTGAAGGGGGACGATGCGCTGGTGTCGTGACGGCTGCGCGGCCGGCGTGCGATGCAGGGTGCGCATCGCGCCGCGCTGCGTCTGGCCACGCGTGGCTGAGCGCGGCTCAAGCGCGGCTCAACCGCCGCGCCGCCAGCAATGCGATGACGAGCAGCACCGCGACGTACGCGGCGACGCTCGTCCACGCGCCGCGTTGCCAGAACGCGCCGCCGACCGAGCCGAGCACGCTCGACCCGACGTAGTAGGCGAGCAGATACAGCGAAGCCGCATGCCCCTTCGCGGCGCCCGCGAGCGCGCCGACCCAGCCGCTCGCGACCGAGTGGGCGACGAAGAAGCCGATCGTCACGAGCACGATGCCGACGACGATCGCGGCGAGCGAGTGCGACAGCGTCAGCGCGAGGCCCGCCGCGAACACGACGATGCCGCTGACGAGGACCGGCGCCCGCCCGAGACGATCGGCGAGCGCGCCGGCGCTCGACGACGACACCATCCCGAACAGGTACGCGCCGAAGATCAGCCCGCACGCGGTCGGGCTCAGGTTGAACGGCGCCGCCATGAGCCGGAACCCGGCGTAGTTGTAGATCGTCACGAACGCGCCCATCACGAGGAAGCCGATCGCGAACACGAACGGTAGGCGCGCATGACGCAGTTGCGCGTGCCACAGCCGCAGGTGGTGACGCAGCGTCAGGTCGGTGCGCTTCACGAAGCGTCGCGACGGCGGCAGCAGCATCACGAACGCGATCGCCGCGAGCAGGTCGACGACGCCGATCGACAGCATCGCGGTTCGCCACGAGAAGTGCTCTTCGAGCGCGCTCATCCCGATCCGTCCGATCATGCCGCCGAACGCGGTCCCGCCGACATAGAGCCCCATCGAGAAGCCGAGGCCGTCCGCCGCGATTTCTTCCGCGAGATACGCCATCGCCACCGCCGGCACGCCGCCCAGCGCGAAGCCTTCGAGCGCACGCCAGACCAGCAGCAGGTGCCAGTTCGGCGACCACGCGGCGAGCAGGTTGAACAGCGCGGCCAGCGTCATCGACGCGAACATCAGCCCGCGCCGCCCGACGCGTTCGGACAGCGCGCCGGCGCACAGGATCGACACCGCGAGCATCCCGGTCGACAGCGACAGCGAGAGCGAACTCGACGCCGCGCCGACGTTGAACTCGCGGGCGAACGCGGGCAGCAGCGGCTGCACGCAGTACAGCAGCGAGAAAGTGGAAAAGCCGGCGAGGAACAGCGCGAACGCGATGCGCTTGTACGCGGCCGAGCGCGGGGACACACCGGCCGGCAGCGCATCGGGTGCGGTGTTCTGCGTGCCGGGCAGGGAACGGGAAATCGAAGCGGAGGACATGAAGGCACTCGTTGTGCGACGGAATACACGAATTCTTGCGCACGGTCATGTATATGTCCAATATATGAAATGAACCGCAGCCATATCTTTTAACACTGGCTGACGGATTAATCCGACTCACCGCGAGGTCACGTCACGCATGGAACTCCGGCATCTCCGCTACTTTCTGGCCGTCGCGGCCGCGTCGAATTTCACGAAGGCCGCCGAAACGCTCGGCATCGGCCAGCCGCCGTTGAGCCAGCAGATCAAGGCGCTCGAGAACGAGCTCGGCGTGGAGCTGTTCAAGCGGACCGCGCGCGGCGCCGAGCTGACGCTGGCGGGCGAGGTGTTCGCGGAGGAGGCGCGACGCGTGCTCGACGACGCCGAGCGCGCGGCCCGGGCGGCCAGGCGCGCCGCGCGCGGGGAAACCGGCCATTTGCGGGTCGGCTTCACCGGCACGGCCGCGTTCAATCCGAAGGTGTCGGATCTGATTCGCCGCTTTCGGGAGGCGTTTCCGGAGGCCGAGCTGACGTTGCAGGAAGCGACGTCGGGGGTTTTGCTCGAGGCGCTCGAGGCCGGGCGCGTCGATGTCGCGATCGTGCGGCCCGAGCGTCGCGTCGCCGCGACGCTGCGGGTGTCCGACTGGGATGAGGAGCCGATGTTCGTCGCGCTGCCCGTCGCGCACCGGCTCGCGCAGCGGCGGCGCATCGAGCTGGCGGAACTGGCCGACGAGTCGTTCGTGCAGGTGCCGCGCGCGGCCGGCGGCGCGCTGTTCGACGACATCGTCGCCGCGTGCCGGACCGCCGGGTTCGAGCCGCGCATGGCGCAACCGGCGCCGCAGATCGCGTCCGCGGTGACGCTGGTGGCGGCCGGGCTCGGCGTGTCGGTCGTGCCGAAGGCGATTACGCAGGTGCAGGTTCCCGGGGTCGTGTACCGGCCGTTCGCGGGTAACCGGTTCCGCGCCAGGCTGGCGATTGCGTCGCGCTGCGACGAGCCGTCCGCGGTCGTGCGGAATTTTTTGTTGTTGGCGTAGCGGAAAACAAAAAACCCGCGAAGCCAGGTGCTGTCGCGGGTTTCAGAGAATGCTGGAATGCGGGGAAAACGCATCTGGTGCCGACGGCGAGACTCGAACTCGCACAGCTTTCGCCACTACCCCCTCAAGATAGCGTGTCTACCAATTTCACCACGTCGGCACTGCAAGGGGCGCAATTCTAACGTCACATCGCGCGTTTGTGAAGAGGGTGTGACAAGGTCGTGCACGGGCACCCGATCGATCCCGGTAGAATTCGTCCGATCGACCCGACGATCAACGCAACCGCCACCCGTTTTCTTCCCGTGACCCACACCCTCGAACACCTGCAGGCCGGCCAACTGGCGGGCGCGCGGCAACTCAAGCTCGCGTGCGGGCTGACCGAATTTCCGCGCGAGATCTTCGATCTGGCCGACACGCTCGAAGTGCTCGACCTGACCGGTAATGCGCTGTCCGCGCTGCCGGATGATCTGCCGCGGCTGCATCGCCTGCGCATCCTGTTCGCGTCGGGCAACCGCTTCACCGCTTTCCCTGGTGTGCTCGGCGCGTGCGAGCAGCTCGACATGATCGGCTTCAAGGCGAACCGGATCCGCACCGTGCCGCATGGCGCGCTGCCGCGTGCGCTGCGCTGGCTGATCCTGACCGACAACGCGATCGACGAACTGCCGGCCGACATCGGCGACTGTGCGCGGTTGCAGAAGCTGATGCTCGCCGGCAACCAGCTGCGCGCGCTGCCCGCGGAACTGGCCGCGTGCCGCGCGCTGGAACTGGTGCGCCTGTCCGCGAACCGGCTGGAGGCGTTGCCCGACTGGCTGCTGCGCCTGCCGCGTCTCGCATGGCTTGCCGTTGCCGGCAATCCGCTCGGCGCGGTGCCGGAGGCCGCGGCGTCCGCGGAACCGGACGTCGCGGAGATCGACTGGGCGGCGCTGTCATGCGAACAGAAGCTGGGCGAGGGCGCGTCGGGCGTCATTTACCGTGCGCAGTGGCGCGCGGACGGCCACCCGCCGCGCACGGTCGCGGTCAAGCTGTTCAAGGGCGCGGTGACGAGCGACGGCCTGCCCGATTGCGAAATGGCCGCGTGCCTGCATGCCGGCGGTCATCCGAACCTGATCCCGGTGATCGGCAAGCTGCGCGGGCATCCGGACGGCACGCACGGCCTGGTGATGGCGTTGGTCGATCCGGTGCTGACGAACCTCGCCGGGCCGCCGAGCTTCGCGTCCTGCACGCGCGACGTCTACGCCGCCGATGCGAGGTTCGATCCGGCGCAAGCGGTGCGAATCGCGCACGGCATCGCGTCGGTCGCCGGTCATCTGCACGCGCGCGGCATCATGCATGGCGACCTGTATGCGCACAACATCCTGCACGACGGCGCAGGCGGCGCGTTGCTCGGGGATTTCGGCGCGGCGTCGCTGTACGACCCGAACGCGCGTATATGGGGCGCCCGGTTCGAGCGGCTCGAAGTGCGCGCGTTCGGCTATCTGCTCGGCGAATTGCTCGAGCGCTGTGGATCGCACGCCGACGCGCTCGATGCGCTGGCGGCGGCCTGTGTGAACGAGGACGTCGATGCGCGGCCGTCGTTCGACGAGATCACGGCCGCGCTGGCCGAGCGCATGCGCTGAACGGATGGGGCCGACTCATGCCTGCCGTGCACTCAGCAGCTTGATGCCGAGCCCGACGAACAGCAGCCCGCTCGCACGCTTGAGCGCGCGCACCGCGCGGCTCATGCCGAAGCCGCGATGCAGGCGGTGCACGCCGGCCGAATAGACGCTGTGAACGACCACGACCGTGCACGCGGTCGTCGCGTACATCACGACGAACTGCAGCGCGAGCGGCCGGTCGTGCACGACGAACTGCGGCATGAACGCGGACAGGAAGATCATCGTCTTCGGATTGCTGCCCGATACGAACAGCGCTTCGCGGAACAGCTTGCGGCGATCGGGCACGGCGATCTCCGTTGGGCCGCTCGATGCGGCGGCCTTGCGGTCGCCGCGCAACTGCCGGACACCCAGGACCATCAGGTACGCGGCGCCGATCACCTTCATCGCGACGAACAGCGGCGGCATCGCGGCCAGCACCGCGCCGACGCCGAGCGCGACCAGCAGCACGACCACACCCTGCGCGACGAGGTTGCCGGCGATCGTCGCCGCGGTGCCGTGCGCGCCGTAGCGCACCGTGTTGCGGATCACGAGCAGCACGTTGGGCCCCGGCGACAGCGTCGTCGCGAGATAGGCGGCGGCAAACAGCATCCAGGTCTGAATGGACATGCGGCGCTCCGAGAGGCGGTTCCGGCGGTCGGGATGACGCGATGATGTCACGCCAATAATGGCGCGGGCCGCCGCCGGAACCGTGCCGTCCGGCGTGTCAGCGCGCGTCGCGCATGCAGTACGCGGGAATCGACGGCGGTGTATCGATGGCGGCAGGTCGTGTCATCCACGCGATCCATGCGGCCCACAACCCGCAGACGATTAGTACCGCGACATTCAGCGGCGTCCGGTAGCGAACGATCAGGTCGGCCAGCGGCAGGCGGTCTTTCATGTGCGTCTCCTTCGGTCGTGAGGCGGGCGGCGTTACTGGCCGGCGTAGGTCGGCGCCTTCGCGTCGCAGGTCACGGACACGGTCGAGCCGTCCGCGAAGTGCAGCCGGAACGGCACCTTCGCGCCGGGCGCGACGGCCTGGCGCGGCTCCTCCAGCATCACGTGATAGCTTTTCGGCTTGAATGTCACCGCGCCGTGCGCCGGCACGACGACCGAATCGACGTGCACCATCTTCGCGGTGCTGCCGCTCGTCTGCGTTTCATGCACCATCGCCATCCCGTAGGAGGGCGTGTCGATACCGGTCAGCGTCGCGGGCGCGTCGCCGTGGTTCTTCAGCGTGAAGTAGCCGGACGACGGCACCGTCGCCGGCATCGTGCGGATCCAGCACGCATCGGCCTGGATGGCCGGCGCGGCGAACGTGGCGGTGGCGTGCAGCGTCAGTGCCATGAGCAGGCCGGTCGGAATCGGGCGTTTCATCATGTGTTCTCCTTATTGGGTGCGATGCCGTGGGCATCGATGTGAATGCGCTCGGCACGAAGCGCCGATGCGCACCGCGTGCGTGCCATGCGTTACTTCAGCGTGAACGTGTAGCGGCCGTGCGTGCGATGGCCGTCGCTGGCCACCGCGATCCACGCGACCGTGTAGGTGCCGGGCTTCAGGTTCGCGAGTGGGACGTGCATTCGCTTCCGGTTGCCGGCGTCGACGGCCGATTTCCCGTCGACGACCGATTGCCCTTGGCTGTCGGTCACGGCGATCGAGCTGAACGCCGGCTCGAGCGCCTCGCCGAAATCGATCGTCACCGCGTGCGGCGCGGTGGACAGCGTGGCGTCGGGAGCCGGGTCCTGCGTTTTCGGGAGCGCATGCGCGTGGGCGGCCTGGATGACGACGAAGCCGAGTGCGGCGAGTGCGCCGCGAACGAAAAGGGTGGTTTTCATGGCTGGATGAGCGAATGACGAATCGGATGAAAAAACGGATTCGACGGACGGCTGCGCGGAGCGGCATCGATGCCGACGCCGGTCGGCGCGGACCTGCGCGGCCAGGCATTCGCATGCGGGCGAATGCGGGCGCGGCAATCCGAACCGGCGGCGGCCAACCACATGCCCGGCACGACGCCGTGCGCAGCAGGGTGAGACATGATCGTCCTTCGAAACGTGACACGTCGCGCACGCCGGCGGCGTGCGCGGACGGCGCGATGCACGACGGCATCACCCGCAATGACGACGGATCAGGACGTGAACGGAGGGGCGCGCGGTTGCGCGGACGTGAGCGGTAGCGCGCGGCGCAGGCTTTCGAAGCGGGTGGCCGCGCGATGCTCGATTGCGTGCACGTGAGCCGCGAACGTCAGTTCGGGCGCGGGCAGCGCGGGGGTATGGGCAAGCAGGCTGCAGTAGCCGCACGCCTGGAAATGGGCCTGCAGGCTTTTCGTCGCCGCATCGGCGGACGGCGTGCCGGCGGCCGGCGCGGACGAACAGTAGCCGGCCAGCAGCGCGTCGACGCGCCCTTGCGTGGTCAGCGCCTGCGAGATCGTCGGCGCGAGCGCCGTCATCAGGATGGCGAGCATCCCGATCAGACTGCCGATCTTCCGGAGACGACGACTCAGCATGCGATGCGCGGCGGCGGGTGGACGACGATGCCGCCGATTATGCCACGCACGTCGATGCGCCGGTCGGCGCGGACGTGCGGCGTAGCGGCGCGCTACGCGTGCAGCGCCAGATACTTTGCGATCAGCGTCATCTGCGCGGCCCAGCCCTGGTCGTTCATGTCGCGCGCGGTCGCGCGACGCGCTTCGATCAACTGGTCGAAGCCCGTTTCGGTGACGGTGAGCAGCGTGCCGCCCGCCTGCGCCGCGAGCGTGAACGTGACGAGCGTCATCGGCTCGGACGCGTAATCGACATTCGGATCGATCGCGAACGGATGCCAGCGAAACGAGAACAGTTGCTTGGGTTCGATACGGTCGACGACGATTTCGAACACAGTGCCCGCATAGGGCTCCTGTGCCTTGGCGACGTCGTCGTCGACGCGGGTGGGGGTGATGCGGCCGAACAGCGACTGGCCGGCCTCGAACGGGCCGTCGAACGACACGCCGAACCACTGGCCGAATTCGCCGGAATTGCTCACGGCTGCCCAGACGCGGTCGGGCGATGCGGCGAGCAGCGTCTGTTTTTCGATGCGATCGGTTGGCTGGACCATCACGTTCTCCATGCAGGATCGAGCGTTGCAGGACGACGCGCGCGGTCGCGCGCCGCGTCTAGTCGAGCATGACCGCGTCGGGCACGTCGAGCACGAGGTCCGACGTCGCGACGGCCACGCACGGCAGCGTATAGCCGTCGGCCTTTTCCTCGCGGGAGAGCCCCGGCCATTCGATCGTGTAGCGTACGCTGCCGCTGACGATCCGGCAAAGGCAGCTTCGGCACGTGCCGTTGCGGCACGAGCGCGGCAGCGATACGCGCGCGAATGCGGCGGCTTCGAGCACGGTCAGCGCATCGGGCGCGTCGAAGGTGGCGCCGAGCGGCTCGATGCGCACGACGGGCGGGTGTTCTGGATCGGTCATGACTGAAGCGGGCGGCGGTTCGGCGGCAACGCGCCAAGCATACCCGAACGCGCCGGCCGCCGGCCGTGTGCATCAGTGCCGCCGCAGATACCGGTACACGGTATTGCGGGCGAGGCCGAGTTCGCGCGCGGCCGCCGATACGTTCCCGCCGTGCCGCGCGAGCACCGCGTCGATCATCGCAGCCTGGTGGCTTTGCAGCGTCGTGCCTTCGTGCTTGCCGGCCGATGGGGCCGATGCGGCCGGGGTGGCCGCCGCTGGCCCAGCCGGCGCATCGTCGCAGTCGAGCCAGAAATCGTCGGGCAAATGCGCGAGCGTGATTTCGGCTTCGTCTTCGGCGAGCATGCCGGCCGTGCGCAGCACGTTGGTCATCTGCCGCAGGTTGCCGGGCCAGCGATGGCGCGCGAACGCATCGAGCACGTCGGCCGCGAGACGGCGCGGCATCGGCTCGCTGCGCGCGAGCCGCGCGAGGATGCGCTCGACGAGCGCCGGCAGGTCGGTGCGGGCGGCAAGCGCCGGCAGCGTGACCGCGAGCCCGTTGATCCGGTAGAACAGATCCTCGCGGAACGTGCCTTCCGCGATCATCGCGCGCAGGTCGCGGTGAGTCGCGCAGACCACCCGCACGTCGACCGGCACCGCGCGTGCGCCGCCGAGCGGCATCACCGCGCGCTCCTGCAGCACGCGCATCAGCCGCACCTGCTGCGCGAGCGGCATGTCGCCGATTTCATCGAGAAACAGCGTGCCGCCGTCGGCCTGCGCGATCTTGCCGGGGCTGCCGCGCTTGCGTGCGCCCGTGAACGCGCCGTCTTCGTAGCCGAACAGCTCGGCCTCGATCAGCGAATCGGGCAGCGCCGCGCAGTTGACCGCGACGAACGGGCCGTCCGCGCGCGGCGACGCCTGGTGCAGCGCGCGGGCGAGCCATTCCTTGCCGGTGCCCGTCTGGCCGAGGATCAGCAGCGGCAGGTCGCGCCCGCGGATCTTCGCGACGCGTTCGAGTACGGCGGCCATGCGCGCGTCGCCGGTGTCGAGCGTCGCGAACGTGATCGCGTCCGGGTCCGGTGCTCGCACGCGCGCAGCCGGCGCCGGCGGCGTGACGGCGACGGTCGTTTTCTGCGCTTCCGGGAATTCGCAGCGGGCGAGCACGCGCACGCCGGTCGACAGCGTGAGGCGGAACGTGGCGCCCGGCGCGCGCGCGGCCTGCTGCGCGAGCTGGGCGAAGCGCATGCCGAACAACGCGTCGCTCGCCTGATGCTGCAGTGCGTCGAACGACGCGCCGAGCTGGAACTGGGCGCTGCGGTTCGCGGCGATCAGCCCGCCGTCGGGGCCGAAGGCGACGAGCCCGGCGAACAGCGAATCGACGCAATCCTCGTGCGCGTGAAAGCGCAGCCGCAGCGCTTCGCCGCACTGGTTCGCGAACAGGTGGTTCTCGATCAGTTGCGCGGACATTCGCACGAGCGCGAGCGTATGCGGGCTGGAGCCGCGCGGGTCGCCGCTCACGTCGAGCGTGCCGAGCGTGCGACCGAACGGATCGACGATCGGCGCGCATGCGCAGGTGAGGATGTGGTTCGCGCGCAGGAAATGTTCGGAGCCGTGCACGACCACGGCCTGGCCCGACGCGAGCGCGGTGCCGATCGCGTTGGTGCCGCGCGCGCCTTCGGCCCACGACACGCCGTTGCACAACGCGACGCGGTTCGCTTTCTCGATGAAGTCCGCGTCGCCGATGCTGTGCAGGATCACGCCGTCGGCATCGGTCAGCAGCACGAGGCTTTGCGTCTCGGCGATCTGCGCGTGGAGGTCCTCCATCACCGGGCGGGCGTGCGAGAACAGCGTGTGGTTCGTGTCGAGCAGTTCGCGCAGCGCGACGCGCGACAGCGGCGAGAAATCGGGGCGTTCGTGCGCGCGCAGGCCGACCGCGGTCGAACGCGCATGCGCCTGCGCGAGCAGGTCGGTACGCCCCGCGGTGGCGGGCAGCACGAAGGGTTGCGGCATGATGTGTCTCCTGTTCCCGGGGCCGCCGGGGCCGACCGGATCGGAATCGGCGGCGGAGTGCGGCTCCGCTCGCGGTGCACCATTCGGCGCGACGGCCGACCGTCCGGGTACGCATCATCATACAAGCGCCACGTGCGATGCGCGACCGCGAACAAAATCCCCTTGCTTTTAAGCGCCCGCCTGCAATGATGGAAATGGAACACGCACGCGCCGTGTTCCGCAGTGCAACATGCATGCGACGCGACATGCATCCGTTCGGGAGACGCATCATGGTTCGGGCGGAACTGAGAGTCGTGCTGGCGGCCATCGCCACTTTCATCATGCTGGGCGGCATTGCCGTGGCGATCCACGGATTGCTGTTCGATCTGACCGATGCGGTGAGATACGGGGCGGCCGCGATTGCGGTGGGCGTCACGACCGCCGCGATCGCGCTCAACATCTGGCCGACCGATCCGCACTGACGTCCGTTGCTGAAACGGTGCCGGATGCCGCGCAGATCAGACGAAATGCGCGTCGGAACGACGCACACCGAAATTTTTGTGTCCCGCGCGAAACCGTCTAAAGTGGAATTCAACCGGCATGCATCGACCGCGCCACACCCCGCGGTCGGGGCCTCCGCCGGCGAGCCCGCGTACATTTCGTCCGGCCGGTAGCGGACGACGGACGCGGTCATTCGTTTTCTACCGGTCGAGGCGGCGCCCATGCAGATCCATTTCACGAACGAGAAGCCTGAGTATTCGGGGCGTGACCTGATGCTGGGGTTCACGGCACTGGTCAATGGCGAGCGCGTCCAATGTCAGATCACCGCCGAGGCGCTGGAAGACCACTTCGGTGCGGCGTCGCCGCGCTTCGAGGACATGGTCGGCGCATTCGACCAGCACCGCGAGCGCATCGAGGCGGCCGCACGGCGCCTGCTGTCGGAAACGCGCGCGCAGTGCGTGACGCTGCGCAGCGGTTACGTGCGTTTCTACGAGGCCAACTGGCGCTGACGACACGACGCTCGTCCGGCGGCGCGCGCGATCGAGCGCGGCGCACGAAGACGTTGCCTTTCACGCAATGCCGTTCGGTGGGGCCGGGCGGCATTTTCGTATGCGCGCCGGGCGGGATGGTCGACCATCGATAGGGGCGTGCGCGTCGATTCGTCAGGATCGCGGATGAATCGTGCGAAAACGAAAACGCCACCCGAAGGTGGCGTTTTTTCGTTGCATCGTGTGGCGCGGCGATGTGCTTCGCTTACTCGCTGCCGAGATAGAAGAAGCGGAACAGGAACACGGCCGCGATGATCCAGACGATCGGCTTGACCGTGCGGCCCTGGCCCGTCAGCAGCTTGAGGCCGCCGTACGCGATGAAGCCGAACGCGACGCCGTTCGCGATCGAATACGTGAACGGCATCAGCAGCGCGGTCAGCGCGGCCGGCACGGCTTCCGTCGCGTCGTCCCACGGCACCTCGACCATCTCGCGCAGCATCAGGCACGACACGTACAGCAGCGCGGGCGCCGTTGCGTAGGCCGGCACGACGCCGGCGAGCGGCGCGATGAACAGGCACGCGAGGAACAGCACCGCGACGGTGATCGCCGTCACGCCGGTGCGGCCGCCGGCCTGCACGCCCGACGCGCTTTCGATGTACGCGGTGGTCGACGACGTGCCGAGCACCGAGCCCGCGACGATCGCCGTGCTGTCGGCGAGCAGCGCCTTGTTCAGGCGGTTCATCTTGCCTTCGACGAGCAGGCCCGCGCGATTCGCGACGCCCATCAGCGTGCCCGTCGCGTCGAACAGCTCGACGAGGAAGAACACGAGGATCACGTTGATGATGCCGGTCGACAGCGCGGCGCCGATGTCGAGCTTGAACAGCGTCGCGTCGATCGACGGCGGCGCGGAGAACACGCCGTGGAACTGGTTGCCGGCGAAGAAGAACGACAGGATCGTCACGCCGATGATGCCGATCAGGATCGCGCCGCGCACGCGCAGGTGGTCGAGCGTGACGATCGTGAAGAAGCCGACGATCGCGAGGATCGTCTCGTGCTTGTGCAGGTCGCCGAGCGTGACGAGCGTGGCCGGGTTGCCGACGATCACACCCGACGTCTTCAGCGAGATGATGCCGAGGAACAGGCCGATGCCGGCGGTGATGGAAATTCGCAGCGATTTCGGAATGCCGTTGACGATCGCCTCGCGCACGCGGAACAGCGTGACGAGCAGGAACAGGCAGCCGGAGATGAACACCGCGCCGAGCGCCGCCTGCCACGTGAAACCCATCCCCTTGACGACCGTGTACGCGAAATACGCGTTCAGGCCCATGCCGGGCGCGCAGGCGATCGGGTAGTTCGCGTACAGCCCCATGATGATCGACGCCAGCGCCGCGACGAGGCAGGTCGCGACGAACACGGATTCCTTCGGCATGCCGGCGTCGCCGAGGATCGCGGGGTTGACGAAGATGATGTAGGCCATCGTCAGGAACGTGGTGACGCCCGCGAGTATTTCGGTGCGGAAGTCGGTGCCGGCTTCAGCGAAGCCGAAATACCGCTTGATGGATTCCATGAAGGCGTTTCTCCGGTCGGGTTGTCGTGTTGATTGTTGTGCCGAATTGTTGTAAAGGCAGCGCGCGGCCGGCTAACTGTAACCAGCCACTATTGTCCGGCTATCGGCGGATTGTAATAGCGTGGATAGCTCGGACGATATAGTTGGGGGCACGATCGGTTGCCTGCGCGCGAACGGTCTGGCAGCCCGCCCGCGCGACGAAGGCGCGCATTTTACCGGTTCGCGCGGCGCGGGCCGGCAGAAATGGCTGAAACGGCGGGAGCGGCGGAAACGACGGGAAGCGGCGGAAAGCGGCGCGGGGCAGGCGGGCGAGACGGGCCGATGCGTGCGCAACGGCACGCCGGCGGCATCGCACGCGGCCGGTGCGCGATGACATGCGACTGAAACGGAGCGCCCGCATGCTGCACGAACGCGGTGCAGGCGGCGGTGCGCGCGAACGCGCGTGCGCGGCCGATGCGGATGCGCGGCCGCGGCGTGCGGCGGCCATTCGTCAGTCCAGGCGGTTGCAGGTATCGAGCTATCGTGCGCCGAAGCCGTCCCGTGCGCAACCGTCATTTCGCGATGCGGGGGCGACTGTGGTTTCTGTGTAAAAGATTGCAAGACCCCATCGCGTAAACCGGCAAGTCTTTCTAGGATAGATACACCGCGCATGCACACGCCGGCCGGTCATTGCCGACGCGGGGGAGTCGCAGTCCGTGCAGGCCAGGCGGTGAATGGCGGTCAAGGCCGTTGCGCGTTTGGGCAGGCACGGCCGGTTGCGATTGCCCGATGCGGGTTCGTCCGTAATCACGGAGGTCAGCATGTTGAACTGGATCAGCCGCTGGGCGATGCGACACGCCCCCACGCCGGAAAAAACCGCTGCGTCGATGCTCGTGACGGCGCGCATGGAACTGTTCGCAGCCGAACAGCGCGTCATCGATGCGAAATTACAGGCGGATTACTGGCGCACACGTGTGTCATTCCTCGAAGAGGTGCAGAAGCAGGGCATCGATCCGTGGGTGACCTCGCAGGCCGCGCAACGTCCCGACCTCGATTCCACTCCACGAAGCACGGGCCCGCGTCTCGCCGCCAGCACCTGATGCCTCTGCTGCATCCCGTCGCTGCGCACGGCGCGCGATCGCTCGCGGCATGCACCGGCGTGCCGCGTCCTTCGATGCGCACCTGCGGCGCGTTGCGCCGCGGGTGCGTCCGTTTCCGGTCGCGGCCGCTCCGCGTGTCGCGCGCGTGACGCGTGCGACACGGCACGTCGCTCATCCGCTCCTTCTCCCTATCCCGACGAGCAAACGTTGCACTTGCGCGAGCATGCGCTTGACGCGCTCGCCGCGCCGCACGTACGCGGTCGTGATCGTCGCTTCGGCCGACCGGTCGGCATCGGTGCCGAGCCAGATGCGCTCGCCGCGCGCGATACGCAGCACCTCGCCGGGCCGCACCCAGTGATCGTCGACGCTCGGCGGCCGCGTGATCCACAGCGCCGCGCCGTGCGCGCGGATCTCCGCATCCTGCGGCGCGCGCCAGGTCATCGTCGTGCGTGGCGCGACCGCGAAACGGATCACGACGGTCGGTAATGCGATCGTGCCGGCGTGGCGCCGATCGCGGCGTTCAAACAGCGGGCTTGCCTGGTCCATCGTCTTCTCCATTCAGTGAGCCGGACGGATGACGTGCACCAGAACAAAAAGGCCTCATCCGTTTCCGGCGAGGCCTTGTGTGACATGCGGTACTGCCCGATTGCTAACGCACAAGCGCCTCCCGTGATCCATTCTTTCGAATGTTCACCGGGCAATGCATCGTGATGGCGATGAGCTTGAACGTAGGCATGCGAACGATTTTGTTGTCGGCGTGCGGCGTTGTCAACGACTATTTTCGGGATATGCGCGGGCGATACAGGATGCGTCACTCGCGCGTTCTTCGACCTCGTCTGCCCAGCATGTCGCGCATCCGTGCGATCGCCCGCCCCAGCGACGTATCGCGCCGCATCACGTACACGGTCGCGATCGACGCTTCGGCGGGCTGGGTGTCGCCGGTGCCGATCCAGATGCGGTCACCGCGCCGTACGCGCAGCACGTCGCCGGTGCGCAGCCAGTAATCGCCGATGCTGCCGAGCCGCGTGATCCATAGCGTTGCGTCGTGTACGCGAATCTCGGCGTCGTGCTGCGCGCGCCACGTCAGCGTCTTGCCGGGCGCGACCATGAAATGCAGCTCGACGCTCGGCAATGCGATCGTATCGGCGTGGCCCCGATCGGGGCAGACAACCAGCCGGCTTGCGTGGTCCATCGTCATCTCCATCCGTTGAGCCGGGCGGGATGACGCGCACCCAAACAAAAAGGCCTCATCCGTTTCCGGCGAGGCCTCGTGACATGCGTGACTGAATCTCGATGCTAACGCACAAGCGCCTCCGGTGATCGCCGCGTATGGGCGTTCACTCGGTTTTCATGCGCGATGGCGACGGGCTTGAGCATAGGCATGCGAACGAGTGTGTCGTGGCCGCGCTGCCGTGTCAACGGCAATTTCGAGATACGTGGCGGTTACGCGTCGTGTTGCGCGAGGCCGTTCACGAGCAGTTCCGACAGCAGGCCCGTCATCCCTTCCGGGTGCGTGGCCGCGCGTGCCTTCAGCTGTTCGACGAGCGCGGCGTTGAGCTTGCACGCGAACGGCACGAGGCCCTGTTCCTGGTCGAGCTTGCGCTGCGCGCGGCGGTCCAGCTTGGCCGCTTCGTCGGCGCCCTTGCCGAAACGCGCGGAGCTCGACTGCTTCATCGCGTGCGTCAGTTTGAGCGCCTTGTTCTTTTCGAGATCGGTTTTCTTCATGGCCATCGCGGCACCTCCGGGAAATGAAGCCGCGATTGTACGCATTTCGGCGGGCGCCGCCTGCCGGGCCCGCCGAAAACCCGGTCACGCGCCTTTCGTCGTGCCCCAGTTGCCGCCGTGCGCGGCCGCCTGTGCGGCCGGCGAGCGGGCGAGGTACGCGAGCGCCTGCTCGGTCGAGCCTTCGTGATGCGGCGTATAGCCCGGCTTGAAATAGCGCAGCGCCGCGCCGATCACCTTCCAGAACGACGGCAGGTGCCCGCGCCGCGAACCCTGCCACCACGCGAGCACGAAGCCCGGGTAGCGGCCGGCGTCCGGATCGCGCCGGTACATGAATTTCGCGCCGGTCGTGATGTAGTAGAGCAGCAGCAGGATCACGAACGCCATGTGCACGCACCGCTCCGGATAGGTGCCGCCCATATGCCGGTAGATGTCGAACGCGACGGTGCGGTGCTCGACTTCCTCGGCGCCGTGCCAGCGCAGCAGGTCGACCATCGTCGGGTCGGCGCGGCCTTCGTCGAGTCCGTGCGCGTTGAGCACCCAGTTGCCGAGATAGCCGAAGAAATGCTCGAGCGACGCGATCACGGCCAGTTGCTGCCGCAGCCAGAAGCGCGTATGGCCGATCTTCAGCCCGAACGGGGCTTCGCCCAGCACGCGCGTGAACAAACGGTTGAGCTTCTGCGTGAACGGCTTCGTGTCGATGCCGTGGCGGTCGTAGTAGTGCTTCAGCACGCCGCCGTGCGAGCGCGAATGCACGGCTTCCTGCCGCAGGAAGCCTTCGGCTTCGTCGCGCAGGCGTGCATCGGTGATCAGCGGCAGCGCCTTGTTGTACACGCGGCAGAACCACAGCTCGCCTTCCGGGAACAGCAGGTTCAGCGTGTTGATGATGTGCGTGCTGCCCGGATCGTTCGGCACCCAGGTGACCGGCGTGTCGCTGAAGTCGAACTTCACGTGCCGGGCCTTGATCTTGTGATAGTCGGCGGTATCGGTCATGTTGTCTCCCTGTGCGGCGTCGTGCGCCGTCAATGCGATGCCATGCTGACGCGGGCGATCCTCCGGCCGAGCCACGGCATGAAGCGGCCGACGAAGCGCAGCGCGTGCGCTTCGCCGCCGACCGCGACGACGGGGCGGTTGCGCAGCACGCCGTCGACCATCGCCTGCGCGACGGTTTCCGGTTTCAGGCCGCGCATCTGGTACAGCTTCGTCGCGCGCTTGCGCAGCCGCGCTTCGTCCTGCGCGTTGGCGCCCGCATAGTGCGTCGACGCCATGATTCCCGTCTCCGCGAAACCGGGGCACACGGCCGTCACGCCGATGCCTTTCTCCGCGAGTTCCGCGCGCATGCATTCGCTGAGCATCAGCACCGCGGCCTTGGTCGTCGCATAGGCGGGCAGGTCCCGCGACGGGCCGAATGCGGCTGCCGATGCGGTATTGACGATATGCCCGCCGGTGCCGCGCGCGGCCATCTGCTGCGCGAACAGCCGCGAGCCGTGGATCACGCCCCACAGGTTCACGTGCAGGATCCGCTCCCAGTGCCGCGCGCTCGTGTCGAGGATGCCGCCGGCCATGCCGATGCCCGCGTTGTTGATCACGACGTCCGCGCCGCCGAGTTCGCTGCCGACCCATGCCGCGAGCGCTTCCATCTCGTCGGCGGACCCGACGTCGACGCGTTTCGCGTGGGCCTGCGCGCCGGTCAGCCCGATCAGCAGCGCGGTGCGCTCGGCGCTCGCGAGATCGATGTCGCATGCGACGACGGTCGCGCCCTCGCGTGCGAAGGCCAGCGCCGCGCAGCGGCCGATGCCGCTACCCGCGCCGGTGACGACCGCGACCTTGCCGCTGAAGCGCCCGCTGGTGGCGCGGCGGCGCGCGTTCGCGAGCGCGGGCGGTTCGTTGCCGGATTCGACCGCGTCGATCAATTGCCCGGCGAGATCCGCGAAGCGCGCGGGATCGGCGAGCGGCAGCCAGTGACCGGCCGCGACTTCGCGGCGGTAGTACTGCGGCACCCAGCGCGACAGGTTTTCGGACAGCGCGGGGCTCACGTACTTGTCGCCGAGCGGCACGATCGTCTGCACCGGTGCGTGTGCGTAGCGTTCGCGCGGCGCGAACAGGCAGCGGATGAAGTTCGCGCGATACAGGCGCACGCCGCGCGCGCCGTCGTCGGCCTGCGTCGGGCGCGGCGCGGCGGGCGTTTTCTCGAGCCGGCGCAGCAGGCCCGGCCACGCGCGGCCGAGCCACAGCCGCCAGCCGAGTTCGGGGAGGAACGGCAGGTGGAACAGGTACACGTACCACGAGCGCATGAGCTGGCCGCCGAGCTTGGCGAGCGACGCGGGCGTCGGCCGCAGCACGCGTTCGCGCAGCCAGAAGCCGACGTGGTCGAGGCACGGCCCCGAGCACGACGTGTACGACGCGATGCGACCGGCCAGGCGCGGATCGGTGACGAATTCCCAGCCCTGGATCGAGCCCCAGTCGTGTGCGACGAGGTGCACGGCGCGGCCGGGGCAGAGCGCATCGATCACCGCGACGAAATCGTCGGTCAGCTTCGCGAGATGGTAGTCGGCCGTGCGCGTCGGCACGCCGGACAGGCCCGCGCCGCGCACGTCGTACGCGATCACGTAGTGCCGGCGCGCGAGCAGCGGCGCGACGTGCTGCCAGACGCTGCTGTCGTCGGGATAACCGTGCACCAGCACGACCGGCGAGCGGGCCGGGTCGCCCCAGGTCCGGACCGCGAGCGTCAGGTCGCCGGAGGCGACCGCCGTTTCGTTGTGAACCGATTCGAACAGGGCCAGCGGCGCTTCGTCGGAAAGAGGCTGCATCGTGAGTCCGTCGTTCAGGGATTCGTGAGGAAGGGGCGCGTCAGGCGGCGGCCGGCACGGTCGACGCCGCCTGCGCGCGTTCGGCCTGGCGGCGCTGCCAGCGGCGCACGTGCGGCAGGTCCTCGTCGAGCCAGTACGCGTCGTCGTCGGTGATCACCAGCAGTTCCTCGAATTTCGCGCCGACGCCGGCGAAGCCGAGATGCGGCTCGACGGCCCACAGGCCCGGCACGGGCGCATGCTCGGAGCGGCGATCGATCGACCACAGCGGCGACCAGCCTTGCTGCTTCGCCGCGCGGCCCTGGTCGAGCAGCAGGTTGCGCGTCGCATTCAGCCCGAAGCGCGCGACGAAGCGCGGCTTCGACAGCTTGTGGATCTTCGCGACGCGATGCGCGAGCACCTTGAACGGATAGGCCTTGTGGCGCGGCTCGACGCCCTGGCGGCGGCACAGCGCGTCGACTTCCTGCGCGACTTCCGCCATCGACCGGCGCTCCTTCACGAGCCGCACGATCATGTCGCGATGGTCCATCAGGTCGTCCTGCAGCTGCTCGAGGATCGGGTTGTGGCCGAGGCAGTGCGCGTAGCCGACGTCGGCGACGATGCCGTCGAGCACCGGTGCGACGTCGAGGATCACCGGCATGTCGGTTTCGAGTTGCCGGTTGCTCGGAAAGAACGCGAGATTGAAGCCGCCCATGTGCTTGAGGCCCGAGAAGCCTTCGAACGCGGTGCGGTCGCCGAACCACGCGAACGGCTTGTGCAGCCAGTCGTGCACGCCGTTGTCCTGCAGCCATTCGGTCAGGAGGCGCGCGGCTTCCTTCTCGGTGATGCCGGGGTAGAGCATCGCGCCGACGGTTTCGACGCAGCGGTACGCCAGTTGCTGGACCGCGCGGAATTGCGGCAGCTCGTCGAGGTGGACTTCCGGCAGCGGATGGTGGTCGGCCATGATGCGTCTCCATGTGTCGGCCCGCGTTTGCGTCTCGGCGCAACGCGGGTCCTGGGCAAGGCTGGGGTGCTGATCCGGAATGCATCCGCCGGCGTCCATCGCCGCACGGTTATTCAGTCAGCACTTAATGTGTCATTGAGCAATGTAATGATCATAGCCGGTTCGACGTCGCGCGCCAGCCCCCGGAGATGAGGGCTTCTCCTAATGAAGGGCCGAAATGGAGGGGAAGCTCTAGATTTCCGGCGAGCGGGGCCGGATGGCCGTTGCTTGTTCATGCTTGCCGAACGGGGAAACCGGTCGGGGCACCCCATGCAAGGCTTCCGCACGGCCCGGCATGTCGCGCCGGATCAACTCGCCGTCGTGTCGCGGCGGGACGCTGTCAAATTGCCGAAATAATTTCGTCACATCATCCGCCCCGATTCGAAGCCTTTGCGGCTTCGCGAGGCCGGTGTGTCGCGCGTCGCGCGGGGCCGCGACCGAGGCCGATTCGGCATATCAACGGAGAGACCATGCAACGCCGCCAGTTCATGAACACCCTTGCCGCGGCGACCGCTGCGACGCCGCTGATGCTCAAGGCCGGCCTCGCCGGCGCGAAGAGCGCCACCGCGCCGGACGCGCTGGACCCCGGCCGCTGGTCGCCGTTCAACGCCGCGCGCCTGCAGGCGGTGCTCGACCAGCATGGCGTCGCGAGCGCCCGCTACGACGGAAAGCGCCGCCCGTACGCGGTGTTCGACTGGGACAACACGTGCATCATGAACGACTGCGAAGAGGCGTTGCTGATGTACCAGATCAACCATCTGCAGTACAAGCTGACGCCGGACGAATTCGTCGCCGTGATGTGGAAGGACGTGCCGAAGGGCGCGTTCATGAAGGACTACACGACCGTCGACGGCAAGCCGGTGACGATGGAGGACCTCGCGGCCGACGTCGAATCCGACTACCGCTGGCTCCATGCGAACTACCAGGGCCTCGGCGGCGACAAGAGCCTCGACGAGATTCGCGAGACCGATCAGTTCAAGGATTTCCGCGCGAAGCTGTACTTCATGTACGACGCGATCTGCGACACGCATCCGCTCGAAATCGGCTACAAGTGGATCATTTACTTCTACCAGAACATGACGACCGCCGAGCTGCAGGCGATGGCGCAAGCGTCGAACAACTACGGGATCGGCGACGCGCTGCGCAAGGTCCGCTACGAAAGCCCCAAGGCGCTGCCGGGCAAGGCCGGCGTGGTGGCCGATACGCATTTCCACGGCATCCGCATTCACGAGGAAATCCGCGCGGTGATGCACACGCTGCGGGCGAACGGCATCGACGTGTACGTGAGCACCGCGTCGCTCGACGACGTCGTGCGCGTGTTCGCCGGCAACCCGAACTATGGCTACGGCGTGCCGCCGGAGAACGTGATCGGCCTGCGGCTGGACATGCAGGACGGCAAGTACACGAGCACCTATCCGGCCGGCTGGCATTTCAACTGGGGGCCCGGCAAGACGGTGGGCATCCGCAACGTGCTCGCGTCGAAGAAGGGCTACGGTCCGCTGCTGGTGTTCGGCGACAGCGATGGCGACGCGTGGATGCTGCGCGATTTCAAGGACACCGCGGCCGGCGTGATCGTCAACCGGATGAAAAAGGGCGAGATCGGCGCGGACAGCAAGCTCGCGGCAGAGCAGATCGGCAACCCGGACGCGCGCTTCCTGCTGCAGGGCCGCGACGAGCACACGGGCCTGATGATCCCGGACGAGAAGTCGATCAAGTACGGCAAGGCCGAGCGCAAGCTGCTGGCCTGACGCGGGCGGGCCGCTGGGCCGCCGGGCGCTGGCCGCCGCGGCTCCCGCGCCCATCGGCATCGGCCCGCGGCGTCGTGCGGCCGGCGCATGCGCGTCTCAACGCTCGCGCGGCGGGCCCAGCCGATCCAGCAACGCCCCCAGCAGATCGACCGGCAACGGAAACACGATCGTCGAATTCTTGTCCGCCGCGATCGTCGTGAGCGTCTGCAGGTAGCGCAACTGCATCGCCTGCGGCTGCAGCGCGAGCCGCTGCGCGGCCTGCAGCAGCTTCTCCGACGCCTGAAGCTCGCCTTCCGCATGAATCACCTTCGCGCGCCGTTCGCGTTCGGCTTCGGCCTGCCGCGCGATCGCGCGGATCATCGTCTCGTTCAGGTCGACGTGCTTGATCTCGACCGTCGACACCTTGATCCCCCACGCATCGGTCTGCGCGTCGAGCGTCTTCTGGATGTCCGCGTTCAATTGCTCGCGCTCGGCGAGCAGCGCGTCGAGTTCGTGCTTGCCGAGCACCGCGCGCAGCGTCGTCTGCGCGAGCTGGCTGGTCGCCTCGAAGAAGCGCGCGACCTGGATCACGGCCTTCTCCGGATCGACGACGCGGAAATACACGACCGCATTGACCTTCACCGACACGTTGTCGCGCGTGATCACGTCCTGCGCCGGCACGTCGAACACGACGGTGCGCAGGTCGATCCGCACGACCTGCTGGACGATCGGGATGATCAGCACGAGCCCCGGCCCCTTCACTTTCCAGAACCGGCCGAGCATGAACACGACACCGCGCTCGTACTCGCGAAAGATGCGGATCGACGATGCGACGAGGACCACGACGAAGACGACCAGGACGCTGCTGAAGCCGAACGTGTAACCGATCATGAAGGTTCTCCCTGGGGATGGGCGGGGGCGGGCACGTCGTAGAGC